>JBILGG010000032.1:0-8345 GCA_044351165.1 Candidatus Caenarcanales bacterium
TTCAGCTTCTTGAATCAAGTCAATTTTTTGTGGAGGGATAGTAAGGTCTTCGATACTGATAGTAACAGAAGCTTTAGTAGCGTACTTAAAGCCAAGGTCTTTAAGATTGTTACCAAGTCTAGCAGCAACATCGTTACCGTAATTTTCGTACACATGTGCAAGTAGGTCTCCAAGTTTCTTTTTATTAACATTGTCATTAATAAAAACTGGTTGTTTTTGCTTTCTTTCCCACGCTGTTTTTGCTTTGCTCATTTTTTACCCTCTAATTTTTTACTACACAACTTAATTCAAGAATTCTCTAGAACTAGGTCATTACCAGCTCTCTGCCTTCAATTGAATCTACGACAAGTTTATTAAACATTACTCGTCCCACTGTGGTCTCGATCAATTCGGTGTTACCAGACTCAGTCATAGATGTTCTGAGTTTGATCTTTGCAAATAGATCTACTTTACGATCATAGTAAGCCGCTAAACATTCTTCTTCATTAGAGAACATTTTGCCAGCACCTTTGAATTTTTGTGGATCGGTAGAACCTGGCTTATCGATAGTCAAGTAATAAATCCCAATAACCATATCCTGAGTAGGAGTGATTGTAGGCTTACCGCTTGCTGGAGTAAGAATATTGGTGTTAGCCATCATCAAAGTTCTAGCTTCGGTTTGCGCCTCAAGACTCAATGGGATATGAACTGCCATCTGGTCACCGTCAAAATCCGCGTTAAACGCTGAACAGACAAGTGGATGCAATCTAATCGCTCTACCTTCGACAATAACCGGTTCAAAAGCTTGAATACCCAATCTGTGTAGAGTAGGAGCTCTGTTTAGAAGTACTGGGTGACCAGTAGTAACTTCTTTTAGAATATTCCAAATGATTGGAGGTCCTTTTTCTATAAGCTTTTTAGCGGCTTTGATATTTTGACAAATTTGACGCTCGATCAATTTATTGATTACAAACGGCTTGAAAAGCTCTATTGCCATTTCTCTAGGAAGCCCGCACTGATGGAGTTCTAGAGTAGGACCGACTACGATAACCGAACGACCAGAGTAGTCGACACGCTTACCAAGCAGGTTTTGTCTAAATCTTCCTTGCTTACCTTCAATAATATTAGAAAGAGATTTTAATGGTCTTCCGTTAGTTCCAGTAACCACTCTGCCTCTTCTACCGTTGTCGATAAGAGCATCTACGGCTTCTTGAAGCATACGTTTTTCGTTACGGATAATGATCTCAGGCGCGCCCATATCAATCAATCTAGCCAAGCGGCTATTACGATTAATCACACGGCGATACAAGTCATTAAGGTCTGAAGTTGCAAATCTACCACCATCAAGCTGAACCATTGGGCGCAAGTCAGGAGGACAAACTGGAAGAATATCCAAAATCATCCAAGATGGATCTGTCAATGAATTCATCAAAGAACTTACTAATCTCAAACGCTTAATACATTTGGTACGTTTCTGCTGAGATCCGCCGACAAGTGCAAGCTCTGCCTTTAGCTCTTCTCTTAGCTTAAGCAAGCCAGGTACTTCAAGCAAAGCCCCTCTCTCAGAGCGTTTAGCATCAGGGAATTCGTATTTAGGCTGAGCAAGCTCTTCAAGTAGTAATAAAATCGCTTCAGCGCCAATACCGACCTCGAACTGGTTGGTTTCTTCATCAAGTAATTTATCGTACTCTTCTTCGCTGATGATTTGGTTTTTCTTGAGACCCTCTACGTTGCCTGGATCTAAGACTATATAAGAATTGAAATAAACAACTTGCTCAAGATCCTTTAGAGCGATTTCAAGAAGCAAACTCAAATAGCTCGGAATACCTTTTAGGAACCAAATATGTGAAACTGGCGCAGCAAGCGTGATTGAGCCCATGCGGTGACGACGGACTTTGGATTCGGTAACCTCTACTCCGCATCTTTCACAAATGATACCCTTGTGTCTAATTCTCTTGTACTTACCGCAAGCGCACTCCCAGTCCTTAACTGGACCAAAAATCCTTTCGCAAAATAAGCCATCTTTTTCTGGTTTTAGAGTACGGTAATTGATGGTTTCTGGTTTTTGAACTTCACCATGTGACCATCCATTAATTCTTTGCGGGGATGCGATTTGGATTTTTAGGTTATCAAAGATATCATTATCTGCTACTAGTTTAGCTTTGGCGATATCATCGACATAGGTCTCGATATCTAAATCGAGATCTAGTTCTGCCATTTGTTCACTTACATCCATATTCATTTCGTCCATATTAAACACCTTTAAACTCAATCAAGGACTACGCTTGATTAAAACTAAATCCTGAAGAGGTTTCGACGCTAAGTTTTCGATCGTCGTCCTCATCCATTTGACCAGAATCAGTTAGTTCTTTGATTGTATCTTCAAGATTTCTAGTTCTTAAATTGCGACTTCTAAGAGGGTCGAAACTATCAGTGTACAAATCAACTTCCTCAAGCGAGTCTTGAACTTCATTTTTCTTGAGAGCGTGAATATCAAGACCAATAGATTGAAGCTCTTTCATCAATACCTTGAATGACTCAGGAACGCTTGCTGGAGGGATATTCTCACCTTTTACAATAGCTTCGTAAGCTCTTGATCTTCCTATTACGTCATCTGACTTGATAGTTAACATCTCTTGTAGTGTGTAAGCCGCTCCGTAAGCTTCAAGAGTCCAGCACTCCATCTCTCCTAATCTCTGACCGCCGAACTGAGCTTTTCCACCAAGAGGTTGCTGAGTAACAAGCGAGTAAGGACCTGTAGAACGAGCATGGATCTTATCATCCACCAAGTGAACAAGCTTAAGCATATACATAACGCCCACAAGGGTCTTGTTATCAAACGCTTCACCAGTTCTTCCATCGTATAACTGAACTTTACCAGTGGTATCTAACCAAGAATATTTAGCAGGATCAGTAGCGATGGCTTTTTGCATCTCTTGGATGACTAGCTTATCGGAAGCACCTTCACCAAACATCTCATCAAAAGTAGGAACTTCAAAAGCGTGATTCAAAATCGTAGCAGCCATACCTAAAATACATTCGTAGATTTGACCGACATTCATACGAGAAGGAACACCAAGTGGGTTTAGAACCATATCTACTGGAGTTCCGTCTGGAAGATGTGGCATATCTTCTACTGGTAATATCCTAGAGACAATACCCTTATTACCGTGACGTCCTGCGACCTTGTCACCGACAGAGATACGACGTTTTTGAGCGATGAAAATTCTCACAACTTTGTTAGAAACTGGAGGTAATTCATCACCTTTTTCACGATCATAAACTCTAACAGCAATAACTCTTCCAAGCTCACCATGCGGAACACGAAGAGAATTGTCTTTTACGTCTCTTGCTTTTTCACCGAAGATTGCTCTTAAAAGTCTTTCTTCTGGAGGGTTATCAGATTCACCTTTTGGAGTGATTTTACCGACAAGAATATCGTTTTCTTTTACCATCGCACCAACGCGAACTATACCGTTCTCATCAAGGTGCTTAAGAGCATCTTCACTAACGTTAGGAATTTCACGAGTAATCTCTTCTGGTCCTAACTTGGTTTGGCGAGCGTCGATTTCGTACTTTTCGATGTGGATAGAAGTGTAAACATCATCGTACACAAGGCGCTCAGAGATCAAAACCGCATCCTCAAAGTTATATCCTTCCCAAGGCATGAAAGCTACAAGAAGATTCTTACCAAGAGCTAACTCACCTTGGCAGGTCGCCGCTCCATCAGTCAATGCCTGACCGGCTTTGACCTTGTCTCCAACTCTAACGATAGGCACTTGATTTAGACAAGTATCTTGGTTAGATCTTAGATATTTGAGAAGTTCATAAGTCTTAGATCCGCGCTTAGCATCATCGAACTGAATAGTGATCTTAGTAGAGCTAACGAAGCTTACAACACCATCAGCATCAGAAATAACGACCATGCCGCTATCTCGCGCCACTTGACCTTCAATCCCAGTACCGATAAGAGTTCTTTCGGCTCTTAAAAGAGGAACTGCTTGTCTTTGCATGTTTGAACCCATCAAAGCTCTATTCGCGTCATCGTGCTCAAGGAACGGGATTAAAGAAGTTCCAATAGAAACGATTTGGATAGGAGAAACACCAAGAATGTTTACGTTTTCTTTAGCGGTCTCAATGAATTCGTTTCTGTACTTCACAGGT
Source organism: Candidatus Caenarcanales bacterium (assembly GCA_044351165.1). Taxonomy (GTDB): domain Bacteria; phylum Cyanobacteriota; class Vampirovibrionia; order LMEP-6097; family LMEP-6097; genus JBEAYS01. The sequence continues at coordinate 4,144 of JBILGG010000032.1, forward strand.
ACTAGTTCGTTTTTGAGTTTACCGGTGTTGTCGATAGGAGAATCACCCGTAGCAACACGCTTAGTATCTTCTTCGTGGGCTGAATAGTATCTAACTTCGTTGGTTACAACGCCTTCCATAACAGTTCTGTATGGAGTTTCAATAAAACCAAATTCATTAACTCGAGCATGCGAAGCAAGCGAGCCAATCAAACCAGCGTTAGGACCCTCGGGAGTTTCGATCGGGCAGAGACGACCGTTTTGGGAAGGGTGAATATCACGCACCGCAAAACCCGCTCTCTCACGAGAAAGACCGCCAGGACCAAGAGCTGAAATTCTTCTTTTGTGAGTCAATTCAGCAAGTGGATTTGTTTGATCCATAAACTGTGATAATTGTGACGAACCGAAAAACTCTCTAATTGCTGATACTAGAGGTTTTGGGTTAATCAAATTTGCAGGAGTAAGGGATTCTTGCTCTTGCAAAGTCATTCTTTCACGAATAATTCTTTCGATTCTGCTTAAACCTAATCTAAATTGGTTTTGGAGAAGCTCACCAACTGAACGAACTCTTCTGTTACCCAAGTGATCGATATCATCTACCTGAGCCTCATCAAAATTGAGTTTGATCAAGTAATCAACAGCCGCAACAAAATCTTCTTTTGTAAGAACTCTGCTGTCATCTGGAGCGTTAGGGCCAAGTTTTTCATTTAGTTTGAAACGACCGACACTTCCCAAATCATATTTTTTAGCGTTAAAGAATCTGCTCTCAAGCAATTGGCGTGCACCTTCTGCTGTCGGGTGCTCACCAGGACGCATTTTTTTATAAAGCTCAATTAAAGCTTCATCTTCAGATTCTGTAGGATCTTTTTCAAGAGTTTTAGCGAGATAGTCATAATGAGAGAATAAATCCTTCATATCCTGTTCTCTGTAGCCGAGCGCTTTTAGGAAGATGGTTACAGGGATTTTACGAGTCTTATCGATTTTGATATAGATGTAATCTGAAACATCGGTCTCAAGCTTTACCCAAGCTCCACGATTAGGAATCAAAGTCGCATTAAATACTCTCTTGCCGCTAGCTTCAATTTCTCTTTTGTAGTAGATACCAGGCGATCTAACGATCTGAGAGACTACAACACGCTCAGCACCATTAACGATAAATGTACCGCGCTCAGTCATCATAGGAATTTCACCGATGAACATTTTTGATTCTTTGATCTCGCCGGTGTCTCTGTTGACAAAACGAACTTTTATGTATAACTTCTTGGTATAGCTTTGCTCATTGAGACGCGCTTCCATCGGGGTTTTAGCTTTATTTGGCTCTTGGTGCTCCTCAAAAGTGTAGTGATCATGCAGGAAGTAAAGCTCTAATCGGCCAGTGTAGTCGGTGACCGGCGAAAAGTTTTTGAGCTCTTCGGCTAAACCTTTTGTCAAGAACCTTTGAAAGGATTCCTTCTGGATCTCAGCTAGATCCGGTAGGTTTATTGTTCTTTGTCCTGGGTAGGCTTTTACTTTGGGGATTACACGCGAATAGTTACGTCTCATAATTTTTGTTATTGAAATTGCAATGGGCACTAAAAACCCATTATGAAATACTAAATTATAGAGGTGTGTTAAATCAAAATCAATGGATTTATCTCTATTTATGCTATTCTTAGCTTTTTTATAACAATCGAATCCTGATTTTACTTAAAATAGCTTCCAAATCTTAAAGTTTTTGGTCAATTTATTAAGATTACTTGCTGTGCTCTTAAGATCGCTTCTTAACTGCTTATCGGCGGCTATCTGGCTAACAGATTTTATAAGCTCACTAATGTTCTCAGCATCTTTATCTGAAAACAGGACATTGAGACGGTTTGAAAGATTTGTAATAGCTTCAGCTGATTCAGCATTGGCTCTAATAACGGCATCTAGCCTAATTGGTTCTAAAACCACAAAATAAATTTTCTCAGAATCAGCCGTAGTGCGGTATTCAGCATCGATGTTAATGGTCGATAGATCTAGATACTGCTCTCCGATTAGACCTGAGGGCACTATTGTCACTTGATTCAATGGCCCGATGGGGACATTTTTGGTGGTGATAACCGCTGTAACAGCGACGTATTCGCCGCGCTTGATTTTAGATTGCATATTACCAGCGCGCCCTAAGGCAATCTCCATCTGGGCTTGCTGTACTGCCTCTTGAGCAAGAATTATATCTTCGATATTGTCACTAGAAAGCATTTGACGAGCTTTTTCCATGTGCCGTTTACCCAAGAGCAAAAGCGCATCGGCAGGAAAAGCGTCCTGTTCAAAACTTTCTCTTACTGGGGCTATAGACTCTACAACACCGATTTTGAGACCATTCCAGCGCAGAGCATTTCCTTCTTCAAGACCATTTACGTTTTTGAAGTACACCGTAAAACGATGGTAGTTATGAATCTTGTGTCCCTTTAACCAAAAAATAATTACCACAAGGGCCAGAAAGCCTAGAAAGGCCACCGAACCTATTTTGGTTAAATCTTTTGAATTGATTCTAGACATTAGGGGCTCTATATATATTCCCATTTTTAGGGGTTTTGGGGGTGGATGCGGGCAAGCCAGATAATCCCCGCTCTTTCTCCCCTTAAACTGATCTCTTAAAAGTTTCACAAGAATAAAATTATTCAATACCAGCATAAAGAATTTGATTTTAAAAGAGCAGGGGTATACCCTAAGTTCAAAAAAACTAATTTGTGTTCTGCAAGATAAGTTTTTTAATTGGGTATGTGAAATTAAGAAGACCAGTTTAAAATTGGTAACAGATGCAAGAGATTCCAAACAACAACCTACCCGTAGTAATCGGCATAACCGGCGCTAGCGGTGCAATTTACGGAGTAAATCTTGTCAAATTTTTCTTAGACAACGGCAGACGCATAGAACTGATCATCTCGGATAATGCCGTAAAAGTGTTCAAACTAGAACTAAAGCTTGCCCTAAGCTCGTCAAGCCCCCAAGAAAATAAAAAGAATCTCTTAGATTATTTGGGCATTGTTAACGAATCACAAAAATCCTTACTTGATATTTGGCACCAGGATAACGTCGCAGCCTGCGTTTCAAGCGGATCTTACAAAACCCAAGGTATGATAATCGCGCCTTGTAGCATGGGTACCATCGCTAATATCGCAAATGGAACTTCTAATAATCTGATTGCTAGAGCGGCTGACGTAATTCTAAAAGAAAGGCGCAAGCTTGTCCTTCTTGCTCGGGAAGCGCCTTTTAATACTATTCATCTAAGAAATATGCTCAGCTTAAGTGAGATGGGAGCTATTGTGGTGCCCGCTAGCCCTGGGTTTTATCACCAACCGCTGACCTTGCAAGATCAAATTGATTTTGTCATTGGTAAAACTCTTGATGTTTTTGGTGTAGAAAATGAATTGTTCAAACGCTGGCAGGGAGCGCGCTTAGAGAAAATCAACAACCCTGAAATCAAAGTTTAAAATGTTCGAGAAGTTTTTTGAAGAAAAAATAACTGAATTAAAAAACAAGAATTTATATAGATCTGAAAACATCTATCCTTGTTCTGATAAGGATTTGATTGATTTTGCATCTAATGATTATCTCGGTCTTGCAAGCCAAAAATTAATCACCGAAAAAAATCAAGATAGCTATGGGAGCAGTGGATCACGCTTACTGACAGGGACTCATGCCATTCATCAAGAGCTTGAAAAAGAAATTGCCAACTGGAAAAAAACTGAATCTGCGATTTTTTTTGGGAGTGGATACCTCGCCAATGTAGGTGCTGTACCGGCTTTAGCTAATCCTCACGATGTGATTTTTAGTGATGAGTTGAATCATGCTTGCATACTTGATGGAATTAAACTAAGCGGCGCTAAAAAGTTTTTTTACAAACATAAGGATTTAGATCATCTTCAGGAGCTTATAAAAACTCATAGATCCAATTACCAAAAGGGTTTCATAGTAAGCGACAGTATTTTTAGTATGGACGGCGACAGAGCTCCGATTGATGGATTGAGCAGAATAGCCAAAAAATATAATTTGGGACTTTACTTAGATGAAGCTCACGCCACGGGCATTTACGGCTCTACTGGAGCGGGTTTGGTAGAAGAGTTTTGTGACAAAAAGCTGTTAGGAAGTTTGGATATTATGGTCCAGATGGGGACCTTCTCAAAAGCTGTGGGCGTCGAAGGAGGATACATAGCTGGGTCCCACTTGCTTATTGATTTTCTAAAAAATACTGCTAGGTCT
>JBILGG010000248.1:0-2565 GCA_044351165.1 Candidatus Caenarcanales bacterium
CCTCCTTTAAAATTAGCAGATGATGTTGGGGATGCAGTTGTTAGGTCAATTTTGATTGCTTGATTCGATTTGCGAATTGTATTAGAAGCGAGCTTATCAACGTAAACATTGAAATTTTGTGCTACTGCAGAATCGTTAGCAGTGACGCTTAAGAATTCTTTTGCAACATCATTAGTACTGACTTTTTTAGGGGCTAGGGATTTGGTCCCGTCTTTAACACTATTGTAGGCAAGTGCATTTTTAATGTCTCTTACATTCGTGGCAACAGTATCTAAGGTAGATCGCTCTCGTTGAAGAGTAGTCTTCTTCGTTTTTAGAGGATTAATTCTATTTTGGGTTTCAAGATCGACAAGCTGACCCACTAAGGTAGCTGAATCGATATTACTGTTTAATCCTAAAAAATTTACTTTAGACGACAAAACGACTCCTTAACCTAAAATCCTTTATATAACTTACCCACATCTAAAATTAAAAAAATAAGTCAAAGTCCTGATCTAGATTGAAAAACTAGTTAGTTTTATATACTACAAATGATCTAGCCTAATTTCTTGATCTCCTTAACCAAAAAAAGTAAATCCAGCCTCTTTTATTTTTTTGGTGAAGCGAGCAAAATTTTTTTAGGAGAAAATTATGATTAACCTAAAAACAAAAATTATACTTTTGGTGATTTGTGCTCTAGGATTGAGTTCTAGCGGCGTTATGGCAAGCCAGATGCCTAATCCAGAAATTCAATATGTAAAAATATCTAAGCAAGAATATGAACTTCTCAAAAAACAAAGTTTTTTAAACGGCTCACTATTACAGCGCATTAGAGACCTCGAAACCTTATATAAACAAGTAAAAGAAATTATAGATTCTTTTAGTTCAACGATTAAATTAGTAAAAGATATTTTAAATATTAGTGATGATGATATTGATCAGGGTGATGAAGATCCAGAATTTGAGCATGTTTCAGGGGTGATTCTTTCCCCGGGTTTTGTGAGATATAAAGCTAGCACCTATGATAAAAAATCAAGTTTTGAATCGCTAGGAATTGAATCTCTTGAGATGGATGTTTATTACAATAAAAAACTTTTTGCAATAGATCATATTGAAGGAGATCAAGTTTTTGGCGGAGAGTTTAAGCGCATCAGCTTGCCATCAAGCACTAGCTCCACAAAAGATAGAATAGAATTGCCTTTGAGTGATGTTTTATCTAGTGAAGTAGATTTTAGGATATATTTTGCACCCTTAAATCCAGCTAGCGCCAAGGTCGGAGATAAAACCTTAGTGGATCTGCGATACTACAAACGCCCGATAAATGATTTGGGTGGAGTTGCGATGCCTGCCATTGTTTATACCAGAGAAGTTAATACGCCTAATTATGTCCAAGTAAAAATCAAATAGATTATTAGCCTGCTAATGTTACAATTACTTTAGGCATGAATATCAGTGCCAATGAGCTTCTTGTGAAAAAAATTAAACACTTAGCAGTAATTATGGATGGTAATCGAAGATGGGCAAAATCTCGAAATCTTCCTACTATCGAAGGTCATAGAGCAGGCGTGCAGTCCCTAAAAAACCTTGTCAAACTCTGTCATAGATTAGATATCGACTATTTGACTGTTTACGCTTTTTCTACTGAAAACTGGAAGCGAGAAAAAACAGAATTAGATTTTTTGTTTAAGCTCTTGGCGCAAGCCGCTATAGGAGAGCTTTCTAGCCTAAAATCTCAAAATGTACGCGTGAAGTTTCTTGGTGATATTTCAGCATTTAAAAATGTGAATATCTATCAAGAGCTTAAGAATCTTGAGGAGCAAACAGCCTCTAACACCGGCACCAAACTGCAAATAGCTCTTAATTACGGTTCTATGGCCGAGATTTTAAATGCTGTCCAAAATATCAAAGACACTCTAAAACCTAATGAAATAACGGCTTTGGATAATGAGAGCTTTTCTAATTATCTCTATACAGCCGGTATCCCTAATCCCGATATCATGATCAGGACAGGCGGAGATAAGAGGCTTAGTAATTATTTGCTTTGGCAGTTAGCAGAGGCGCGCCTAGTGTTCGTTGATACCCTGTGGCCGGATTTTTCGGAGCAGGATCTGGCTGGTGTGATAGACTTAAATACGGTTTTTTAGATGGTTCAGCTTAGACCCCAGCAATTAAACAGGTTCCGCCGAGATGCTTGGCTAGAGATTAACCTCGATCATTTAGAATATAATCTAAAAGCTATTTATAGTGAGTTTAATAAACCTCTTATTCCCGTCCTAAAAGCTGATGCCTACGGGCACGGAGCTAGTGTCATAGTCAAGGTCTTAGACACTTATGACTGTGTTCTTGCTTATGCAGTCGCCAGTATAGACGAAGCGTTAATCCTGCGTGAATCAACCGCTAAGAGAATTATAGTTCTGGGTGTAAGTCCTGATTGGTCCTTGGGTTCGGCTCTGGAAAATAATATCGAGCTGACAGTCGGAGATCTTCAGTCTGCTATAAAAATTAATCAAAAAGCCCAAGAGCTAAATTTAAAAGCAGATGTTCATATCAAGATTGATACTGGCATGAATCGAATCGGCTTCAAGA
>JBILGG010000092.1:0-5739 GCA_044351165.1 Candidatus Caenarcanales bacterium
TTTTAATTTTCGCGATCAGCTCACTGAGATTGAGTCTCTGAGCCATGTTAAGATTAGGTCTCTTTATTCACATTTTGCTGATCCGTCTGATGTGGAGTATTCTAATTATCAAAAACAAGAGTTTGAATCTATGACCGAAGGCTTAGATTATCCTCTGCATCCAGCTTCTAGTCCGGCTTTTAGGAATGTCCCAAATTTGCAAGCAGATTATATCCGTGTCGGTATTGAGCTCTATGGATTAGAAAATCCTAAGCTAAAACCAATGATGTCTCTTTTTGCTCGTATAAGTTTTATAAAAGATATTAAGCAAGGTGAGAGTGTGAGTTATAAGCGAACTTGGCTTGCCAAGCACGATACACGCATCGCAACTCTGCCTTTGGGATACGCTGATGGCGTGCCCAGGGCTTTATCAAACAAAATTTATGCTTACTGCAAAAATAAAAAAATTAAGCAAGTCGGATTGATTACTATGGATCAAATGATGTTTGATCTTGAAGATAATTCAGATCTTATTAAGCCAGGTGATATTGTGGAATTGATTGGTCCGCATATCCCGCTTGCTGACTGGGTTTCTAAGCTTGATACTGTTTCTTATGAATTAGCTTGTTCGCTTAATCTTCGTCTGCCTAAATCATACACAAGATGAAAGTTTTACATACTCAAGCTCAGCTCCAATTAGTAAGAGGGTCTTACGAGCCTGGTACCAGTGTTGCTCTCGTGCCCACCATGGGAGCCTTACACCAAGGGCATCTCAGCCTTGTAGAGCTAGCACAAAAATACGCTCAGCTAGTCTTCGTGAGTATTTTTGTGAATCCCTTACAATTCTCTCAAGGAGAGGATTTTACTATGTACCCTCGAACACTAGAGAGTGATCTTGAAAAACTTCAAGTCTATAATCCTGATTTTGTTTGGGCTCCAAGTGTAGAGGAGATGTATCCAAGCCCTCCGGTTCTATTGCAGGCTAATAAAGAGCTTGCTGACTGTCTTTGCGGGCTGGCGCGCCCCGGGCATTTTGATGGGGTCGTGACAGTGGTGAATGCTTTATTCGACCAAATCAAACCGACATTTGCGATCTTCGGAGAAAAAGATTTTCAGCAATTGCTCATAATAAAATCTATGGTTCAAGAGCGAAATATTCCTGTCGAGATTGTCTCAGCGCCGATTATAAGAGAAGAATCGGGTTTGGCCATGAGCTCTAGAAACCAGTATTTAAGCGCCTCAGAAAAAATTCTCTCAGCAAATATCTATAAAGAGTTAATTGCCATAAAAAATTCAAGCATCTCAATAGACTCCGCGCGTAAGAGGCTCACAGACCTTGGTTTTAAGATCGACTACCTGGAAAAGCGCTGGGGGAGAGTGTTTTTTGCGGGGAGGTTAGGGTCTACCCGCCTTATCGACAACCTGTAACTTGCCTCGATAATCGCCCATAGCTGCGTTTCGCTCATCCCTCGCCATCCTCATTTACGCCAAGTAAACTGCGGTGTCAAAACTGTAAAACCTCATTTACGCGCAGTAAACTGCGGTGTCTCGGAATGGTCCCATGACAAAAACCCGAGCATCAAGCGCAATCACCAAGCGCAATCACCAAGCGCAACCTAAGCCTCTACAAGCACTTCATATCTAACCGTTATAACTCCGCCATCATGACTGCCAAGTAGCTTAGCGGCTCCCTCTGAGAGGTCTATCTCGCGGCCACGTACATAAGGTCCTCTATCGTTTACTCTGACCACGATTTGTTCTTCGTTATTAAGGTTAGTTACTAATAAAAATGTCCCCAGCGGTAAAGTCTTATGAGCGGCAGTTACCAAATGCCTATTAAAAAGCTCTTGTGTCGCCGTTTGGCGTCCGTGGAAGTATTTGCCGTACCAAGAGGCTCTTGAGTATCTAACATTATGACTTCGCTTAAGACCCATTCTCAGCATGGTTTTCTCAGCGTCATTAAGGGTAGATTGAGCGAGCGCCAGGTCTCGGGCGTAAATTCTCGCATCCACTAGACCGCTACTAACCTCTTTAATAGTGAAGCAAGAAAGAGTTAAAACAAAAATTAAAACCCAAGGACTGATAACTTTAGTATAGAAGTTTTCCATAAATATCCTTAATTTAATCCTGGTAATATTCTAACTCCCCAAAATACTATTATTCCCAAATTTAATAAAATTAAAACCGTTTAAGAAAACCCTAGTAAACAAAGGGCTTTTTGATTAAAAATTTCTCATACTAGGGGTAAACACTCAGGAATATGTATTAATAAAAGGTTATAATTTTGGCTAATGAGTGTAATACAGATTCATCAAAATTCTAAACTTTGATAATCTAATACTCAGTGGCCCAGTCCCCGAGGTAAAAACAAGGGAGTTTTTACTATAGCAGTAGCAGTAACAACCGAAAAAAAATCCTCACAAGCGAGTAAAAAGCCTCAAGTTTCACAAGCGGCTGTTCAGGCTTCGCCTGATATCGCTTCAGGCTTACCGGTTTTAAATCTAGATTCTCCCCAAAAATCCAAACATCACGAATCAGAAGTTTGGGCGCAAGCAAGAGTCATCGAAAGAGCTAAGCAACTTCTCAAGCTCGATAAATCCCAAATCAAAATCCCTGAACAGATTTATGCAAATGCATCTGGATCAGCAAGAGAGCTAATAAAAGAAAATTATTTAGCAAGAAGAGCATACTACCTAAAACAGTTAACAGAAGGAAAATTACCGTACTTATCTACTGATGCTGATGGTACTTGTACTTTTAAAACTGTCCAAAAAGTAGAAAACTCCCGCTCTATCGGTTCGCTTCAGGATAAATATTATTTGCGGATGTTACTGGCCGCATATAAAAAAATAGGCGGATATTTTGAAGTGAATACCGCTCGTACAGGAGCGTTCCCGGGACCTAGCTTAGTTGGTACTGAAGGACCTAAGTTTAAGGATGATAAAGGCAACTGGGTTAATCCTCGCTCTCCAAACGAGATCTCGGGACTGTTACATGAGTTTGGTATTCATGATATTGACACACCGGAGTCTAAGAGCCTTTATGACACTCTTGTGATAAATGGTCTCTCTGCCGCTGTTAAGCACGATCCTAGATTAGGCACTCTTCAGATTTCTCCGCAAGCAATAAATTATGGAAGATTAATAGATAAACTAAATCAAATAAAATTACCAGACGCCCCAGATGGCTTCCTATCTAAGATAGAAGAGATCGTAGCTAACAAGCAAGAATCTAAGCCTCTCAAGGTTCTTGAGTATAAATCAGTCCCTAAGGTCTTTATAGACCATCCTGAATTTAAAACCGAAGATTTTTTTAGATATATTAGTTTAGTTGAGAAACATCGCGATGAGAAGTTTTCGGATGCTGAATTTTTTAAAAAAATAAACGCTTCGGGGATTAAGCTTCCAGTCACTTATTACGACCCTAAAAACCCTCCAGCGACTGAAGCTGAGCTTACTAACAAGCTTCGCATTGGTAGCTTGATGTGCTTGACTCCTCATGCGTTTGACTCTGATAATATAGTGCGTGACGACAAAAAATTAGAGTTTTATAAAACTCTTGCTAAATTTACAAGAAGTCCCGAAGCTCAAGAATGGGCAGAAAAAGAACTAGGCATTCCTAAGGGAACAGATCTTTTTACTATTAATGAATATGATGTTTCTCATATTGATTTTGATAAGAAGGATTTAAATCTTGCCAATTTGATAAATGAGTTAAAAGAGAAAAAAGTAAAGCCTGCTAAAAAAGAACATGTAGTTATTAACGTAGTTGAAAATCTACAGCCTTATTGCGAAATAGCCCCTAATACTTCTAAAGCTGATGTTTTTGATATAGAGCGTTTAAATAAAGAAAACAAATATTTCGTCATTGGTGCTGGTGATAGTCCTGGTAGTGATGCGGCCTTATTGGCTCAGGCATTGCTTTTGGGTGGTGCTGGTTTTGTGGTTAGAGGCTTGATGTCAGAGACATCAGTCCTTGAAAAAATGGTAGAACTGCTAGCTAGTAAGCAAAACCAGAGGCATGAAATTGCTCTTACTAAAATTCCTGATAGCCATGACGGTAAAGCTCAGTATCAGATGAATTCTAACGGCGATATAAAAACCGTGAAGGGCTGGGTAGATTTCTTTAAAAAACAATATTCTAGTAAAATCCTCAAATGTAGTAATATCCACGAAAACAACGCTTTTAACGCCGCGATATTCTCTGAGTTTTTTGCTGGCGATAATAAATTCAAGATGGAGCTTAATCCTGAAGAGGGCTGGGCTAAGACAGTACTTGATAACACTTGTAGGCAATCTCTAGTAACTCCTATTAGTGAAGCCGGCGAAAAAGCACTCCAGGGGCAGGTTTACGAGAAATCTCTACTTGATAAATTCCCGTTCATAAAATCTATCCCCGTTGTAGGTAAGGCTCTAGATCCGCTACATGCACAGCATACTTTTAATATAATGCTTAGCTATATTTCAAAAGCCTTAATAGGCGCGGCTCCTGTGGGGATTGTCGCTGATGCTCTTGGCTTTAGTTCTCTTGGCTATCTAGCTAAGCTCACTCAGCGAGTGGCTTACGGGGTGAATAATATAGCGTCTGGCGTGTCTAGAGGTTTGTATCTTTCGTCTCATAAGTTTTACTGGCAGTTTATCGGTGAGATGTTTGGGCTTACTTCCACGTTTTTTGAACAGACTAATTCTGTCGGTAGAATTCTAAGAGCCTTATCTAATGTGGTTTTGATCGGTCGCGGTAACGAGCTTGCCATGCGCGATAATTATAATTTGGATGATTTTCAAGATAAAGAAGCTGTAAAAGCAGAATTTAGCAAGAACCCTAATGCTCTTCCCTATTTGGACAAAAAAGCTGTAGCTGCCAAATTGACTAAAGAAACTATGGGCGAAATTGAGCGCTGGTCTAATGAAATGTTCGGCGGTATGCTCGGTAAAATCCCTGGTGGTAAGCATTTGGTCGCTACTTTAGCTCAGTTTAAGCAAGGTGTTAAGCTTGCTTGGGATTTTGTGCGTATCCCAGAAATTAGAGAGCATGCACTTAGAAATTTAATAGGTCTTAAGCCAGTAGGTAGAATTAAGATGTCCAAAAACAGCGGTAAGCCTTACGCTGAAGCGTTTGAAGCTAATACTTATGCGTTTGCTGGTATGGCTACGCTGGGAACTGCTCTAACAGCGACTTTGGTTAGCTTTATCCCAGGAGCAGGTATTCTTCAAAAAGCTCTTACTAATATAGCTAATATGATTCCAGCGCTTGGTATCGTTACAGCTGGTAAACTAGTGCACCAAGATCAAGCTGGTGATCCGCGTGTGTTTACTGATGTCGCTAAAAAGCAACAAAACTATAGTCCAGAAAAATCTGGTTTATTCCAGACTGTTGCTGGATGGTTAATAGCTCTGACAGGTACTTGCCAGCATACAGCTATCGGAGCTGAATTATATAACTTAGCTAACGGTCTTTATTTACATGGAATTAGAGAGCAGTTAAAAGTCGGCGTGGATGATTCTGCTGTTAATAAACTCACTAGACACGGTGAGTACTATAATCTCAGAACCGAAACCTCAAAAACCAATTCTGGAAGAGAAATAGCCAAAAAAATGGCAGCCTAAAACTATTTTTTACTAGGTGCAAAAAATCCTACTGCAAAAATATAAGCATAACAAGCAAATGCCAGCATCAAGCCAGCATCCCAGTTAGGGACAGGGTTTGAGCCTTGGCTGATTTCTGCTACATAAGCAATGGCTGGTCCAATCACAGCTCCGC
>JBILGG010000118.1:0-4864 GCA_044351165.1 Candidatus Caenarcanales bacterium
AGTGTGGAGCCAGAGCTTTTTGTAAAGAACGATATTTAACCTTTTTCGAAACCGTAGGTTTCGTAAAAAGAGGTTATAACAAAAATATCAAAATCGAAGATTTTGCTAGAGTTAGGTTCTTAGGACCTTTTCACTTGTTTGGCGCCCTTCATCACCAGCGAAATCAAAAATAAATTTACCAGCATAGAGCTACCTCCATAGCTCATAAACGGCAGAGGCACTCCTGTAATAGGCATGATACTTAGGTTCATACCGATATTAACAAAGATATGAAAAAACATCATCGAAAAAGTACCGATACAAATAAAAGAAACGAATCTATCTTTTGATTCTTTAGCAACGCTAATAATATTTAAGCAAAGCCAGGTATAGAGCACCACCAGAGCGATCGCACCAAAAAATCCTAGCTCCTCACCAATCGATGAAAAAACAAAATCGGTGTGCTGTTCGGGCACAAACTGTCCTTGAGTCAAGTCGCCGCTCTTTAGCCCCTTCCCAAAAAGACCTCCACTGCCGATAGCATAAAGACTTTGGATAATGTGGTAACCCGCTCCCAGAGGGTCTTGGTGAGGATCCAAAAAAATCGTTAGGCGTTTTTGTTGGTATTCTTTTAGGAAGCCCCAAGCAATAGATTTAAACATCATCACCAAAATATTAAAACTCAAAAGCGCAAATATCGCCGAACTCACCCACGGCGAGCTCCAAGCGCGATAATAAATCACAAGCCCAAAAACCAAAACCACAAAAAAAATCGCCACCGGCACTGTCAGCGCAAAATCAATTTTGCCCTGCTGATAAGAAATAATCTTTTGCCCAAAAGAGGACAGAATCGCAGTCACCAAGGGCGATACCATAACTGCAAGCTCTATTAATTTGGCTCCAGCCCAAAACAACATTCCAAAAGAAATAGCGATATAGACCAGAGTCGTACCCAAGTCAGGCTGAATCACAACCAAGCCCGCTGGTATAGAAACCACTAATAAAGCGCGAAAGATATCGTAATAATTTTTTATCGGTCTTTTTGAGAGCCAAGCAGATAAAAAAATTATCAAGGCAACCTTGGCGATTTCACTTGGCTGGACACTTAGTGGACCTAGCCGTAACCAGCGCTGGGAGCCAAGTACAGTAGTCCCAAAAACTTTTAGCAAAAGTAAAAGTCCTATATTTAAAAAATAAATTACTACTGCATACTTCTGAAAAAAACTTAGATCAAAAATCTTATAAGTTATGGCGACCAAAAAAAGCGCCACCGAAAAAAACACCGCTTGCTTCACCAAGAAATCTCCGCCAGAAGCTGTAAAAAGAGCAAGACAGCTAATTGCAAAAATACACAAAACATTTAAAGCAAGCTCGGGATCGGGGAGACTGAATTTAATTTTGGAGAGCTTCATCAATAAAACAATTATAAAATAGAGTTGAGTATCCTTAAAAAATTACTTCGAAACCATGTTTTTGAGCTTAAGATTAGGCTAAAATTTAAAATCATGCAAAATATCGAAAAACCAAAAATTGCTGATGAAATCTATCAAAAAAACGTCGAGTTTTGGGAAACTGCTTGGAGCCGCGTCAAAAAAGCCTCCACGACTATACCTGATGTTATCGATTATATCCCCCGCATACCTGGGGTGTTTGAAGAACATGGCTGTAAAAGTATCTTGGATATTGCTTGCGGCTCTGGCTGGCTTTGCTTTTTTTTACAAGAGCATAGATTTCAAGTTACAGGAGTCGATATTTCTCCCTCTGCTATCAGACTTGCCGGCGAAGTAAAAGCTGAACGCAAACTAGATGATAATCAAATAAACTTTGTATTAGCTGATATGATGAAGCTTGAACTTCCCTCCCCGAGCCAGTTTGATGGCTTACTTATTAATGCCGCTTTTGAACATTTGGATTACCAAAGAGGTAAAACTTTTATTCAAGAAATCAAAAAATTTATTAAGCCTAATGGAATAATGTTTGGGGTTTTTGATAAAGTCGGAACCGGTCAAAAAGGCGAATATGAATTGCTTGAAGATGGCAGTCAGCAGTATCTCGATACCTTTAGAGCCGGAATGTTGCTCAGAAACTACAGCGATGATGAGCTAAAAGAAATTTTGGCTTTAGCTAATTGGGAAATTCTCTCCTGGAGTACTAATAATTTTGAAAGTAGAATTATTGTGGCCAAAAACCTAAGCTAAAAAGCATGGACTACCTAAAGACCCTAAAATACTATTATTCCCTTTCTGCAATTTTTCTAACATTAGCCTTGTATATACTTGATCCGGGGCTTTGTAAAGCCTTTTTTTGTGGATCTTGCGCTTGGTTAGTTTATATTTACTTACTGGGGTTTAGTTTTGAAAATTTCCTTGCCAATTCCGCAATTATAAGCACGGCTCTAGATAATTCGGTTGAAAATAATAATGGCTTTGATAAAAAAATCAAGATATTAGTATCGATTTTGGCGGGATTGAGAATGGCTTTAATGGCTGGGGTTTTTGCAATTTTTATTCTTAAATTTAAACTTAATCTTGCCGGGCTTTTCGGTTCATTTCTACTTTATAAGCTAGTATTATTCTTGGTTGGTTTAAATTATGCAGCATATAACCGGAGAAATACTAGGCAAGACAGTACACATTGATACTCTTTATTTTACTTGGTCTTGTATGGGTTTGATTTTAGTTTCTGCACTTGCTCTAGGAGCAGGTCTAAAAGCCGAAACGCAGAACTACGGCATTAAACAGCATATCGCTGAGTCGATTTTTAATTTTATAAGATGGCTGACCACGAATAATATTGGTAAGCGCGGCGATAAATATATATTTTTTATTGGTTCAATATTTATTTTTATTCTTGTTAATTATTACGCAGGTTTATTGCCTTGGAAAATGGGTTCGTTATTCGCTTGGTGGCCGCAAATGCCAGCACACGGAGAGCACGGCGGGCACGGGCATCCGTGGCACGGAGCTAGTCCTTGCGCGGATATTAATATCACAGCGGGCATGGCGGTACTTGTGATTATCACTTATTTTATGAGCGGTACTTTTGTCGCTGGTTTTAAATATATTCAAATGTTTCTACCAATCAATATCACCAAGCACGGAATCAAACTAAATCTCATGTGCCTAATAGAAATTATGGATTTGGCTGTTAGACCTCTAACCCTGTCACTGCGACTGTTTGCAAACACTCTTGCTGGCGAGACTCTCTTGGCTTCGTTTATATCTATGGTGGCTTTAGTTTTGCCGGTTGCGATTTTGGGGTTTGAAATGGCTGTAGGAGTTTTACAGTCTTTTATTTTCACCATTCTTACTGCGGTGTACATAGGATCAGCAGTTCAGCACGCAGAGCACCTTCTACACGATGAGCATCATTAATCACAGCTATCATCTTCTTGCCGAGATTCTACCTGTTTTTTTTATCGCCATTTTGGCTTCTTCTCTGATCGATAAATTTTTACCGCAGAATTTTATTACTCGCATTTCTTCATCTAAATATTTATTTTTTACAGTGCTCAATTCCAGTATTATTGGGGCTTTGATTCCGCTTTGTACTTGTGGCATGATACCTCTAACCGTAAAACTCCACCAAAAACAACTTCATTGGAAAGCTCTAGTAGCTTTTTTGGTAGCGGGAAATGCTTGTAGTATTCCAGCTTTGATACTGACAGCGAAGCTCAGCTGGGATCTTGCTCTTTTAAGATTAGTGGCTTCTGTTGGCTTCGGGGTGGTTTGCGCTTATTTACTGGGTTTTGTGGTGGGTAAAGATTATAAGCTGAATTTACATTCTGATAAAACTGAAGTTCATGAGGAGCATAACTGTTGCGATCACGAACACAAAAAAAATCTTCTGCAAGTAGTACTAGAAGATCTTAGCCAAATGGTAAAAGAGTTTTTGGGCTGGATCATACTTGCAGTCTTGCTTGCCGCGAGCTTTGATCATTTTTTTGGAGCTAATGAAATCGTAAGGTCGGTTCTTAGTGATCCAGATTATAATTTACTAAGTCCTGTAATAGCTTCAGTGATTGGATTTCCTTTTTATTTTTGCGCGGGAGCTGACATACCACTAAGCTCAGAATTCCTAAAACTCGGTCTGGGAGCAGGCTCCGTGATCAGTTTTATGCTAGCTAGCCCAGGAGCGAACTTGACTAGTTTATTGGTTTACCATAAAGCAATTGGCTGGAAAAGCTCATGGGTATTGATTTTGGTTTCTATGATATCAGCTAGCTTGATTGGGATAATTATTAATCTAAGGTTATGGTAATGAGCGAAACGAGAATCAATAAAGAAATCTCAGCTAAATATAATCAAGTGCTAGAGAAGCTTTTAGACTGGAATAAAGCTTACTATTTAGATTCAGCGCCAGTGGTGGATGATGCTGTCTATGACGCTCACATGGATGAATTACTGGGGCTAGAAGCCGAGTACCCAGAGCTAATCAGCCCTTTAAGCCCGTCGCAATACGCAGGAAGCTCTGTCAGCTCCTCAAAATTCACAAAAGTAAAACATTTAATTCCTATGATCAGCTTGGCTAATGCTTTTGGTGAGCAGGATATATTAGATTGGGAAGAGCGGATCAATCGCATCATCGGAGCAGAAACTTATAGAGAATATGTTTTTGAGCCTAAAATAGATGGATTAAGCATAGCAATTGACTTTCTGGATGGTAAACTTCTCAGGGCTGTAACTCGCGGTGATGGTAAGGTCGGAGAAGATGTTACCGAAAATGTCAAAACCATAAAAACTCTTCCAAAAACCATTAGCCATAAAGGTCCGATTTCTATTCGCGGAGAAGTTTTTATTAACAAAAAAGATTTTATTGCGATTAATCAAGAGCAAGAAAGCCAGGGACACCAAACTTACGCAAACCCTCGCAATACTGCCGCTGG
>JBILGG010000033.1:0-8189 GCA_044351165.1 Candidatus Caenarcanales bacterium
GAATATATATAGGAGCCTCATGCCTAAAGGGTTTTATCCATTCGGCAATTTGGGGACATGGCTTCGGGACTTTTGCTATTGATATTCCAGTTTTTCGGATCATCAGAGATCTCTGGGGTTCGCGCGCCACCCAACAGCTCGCCCACGGACACAGTCTATTTGGGCATTATGGTTTTGAGCTGGGCTTAATTGGACTAGGGATTTTGGTTTGGGTTTTTACCTTAGTTTACCGGCACGCTAGACCAGCATTCTTGCCTTTGCTCATCATTAGCTGTTTTGATTGCCCGCTTGTCTATCCTCAGCAGTTTTTACTTGCAGGTTTAATTCTCTATCCTGCGCTCAAAAACTCTTTTGGGCTTTGGGAGATACCCTACAAGAAGATAACTAAAATTCTTATTACTATAATTTCTGCTGGGGTTTTGGGGATGAGCGTAATCGGTCACTATTACTACGATAGAGCCAATTATGAGCGCGCTATTTTTTGGGATCGCTACAACTCTCTTTATCATTTTATGCAAGGCAGTTATTACCTAAACAAAAATACCGTTCTAAGCGAAAAATATTTTACAGAAGCTGTCAGGCTCTCGCCTAATGTCGGATATTTTTATGGATACCTCTCAGCGAGCTTACTTGCCAATAACAAAATCCTCCCCGCCGAAGCCGCTATAAAAAAAGCCCTCAAGAGCAGTGGAGAGAACGCTTACTGGCATGTGATAATGGCCTTTATAAATTTGGCCCAAAACAAATCAGACATATATGAAAAACATATGTCAAAAGCTACGGCTCTTAATCCTTATATACCCATTTTGCTAGAAAACCCTCAATATGGCTCGCCTGATGTTATTGGCTCAGATGCTGGAGATGTCAGGATAACAAGCTTTTACCGGAGAGGCGAAAAAATCTTCCTGCCCCTGCCTTATGTGGCAGACTAGAAAGCCGATTGATAGTATTATATAGATGTTAGAAATTTAGTTTACATGAAAAGATTTTTTTCTAAAATTACTCAATCTCAAAAAATTCTCTTCTTGGTTTTAGTAGCCTGGATAATATCTTCTTCTAGAGCTGAGTCTATGACATATGTCTCTCTTAGCCCTGCTGATAACGGTAATATCGCTAGTAATAATTTAGGGGCGAACTTGATTATAACTTTTGATATGTCCACTCAGTGGAACAATGGTGCAACTGGAAATATTACTTTAGCATTTGAAAATGGAACTGGGAATTGGACTACAGTCGAGACTTATGGGATTAATTCTGGTAATTTAAGCGGAAAAGGAACAGATCTCCTTACCATAAATCCAACAAATGATCTTATTACAAATCGATGCTACAAAATTAATGTAGCCACATGTGCTGTAATAAATCCCATGGCCCCAAAGTTGAACGACAATACCTGTCCGTATGGCGGTATCGATGTTGATTATTTAATAATTAGCGGCAATTCCTGGTCTTTTACGACTGGTAGCGGCTCTTGTAGTGGAGGTTCTACTTGGTATAACGGTAACTGGCTATATCGCAAAAAATTCACAGTCCAGCACAGTAAAGTAAACGGGGATCTGAGTGATTTTCCTGTCTATCTTAAGCTAAATGATTTTGGAGATAGTTTTTTTAATACCGTTAAAAATGATGGCTCTGATATCGTAATTACCTCCAGCGACAAAATCACCAAACTCGCTCGAGAACTGGAGTTTATAAATACCACAGCTAACACAGGAGCTCTCTGGTTTAAAGCTGGTAATTTATACAACACCTCTAACACCGATTTTTATATGTACTATGGTTTCGCTTCAGCTGCTGAGACCAATAGCACCAGCACTTGGAAATCTAGCTATAAAGTGGTCAGCCACCTTCATGAAACTCCGACTGCAAGCAACACAGACACCGAGTTTCAAGATAGTACCTCTAACAATAATGATGCAAAAAGCCTGGGTACTATGGGCTCAGGTGATAGAATCGCAGGTCAAATCGGCAACGGTACTGATCTAGATGGTACTGATGACTATTTGGATTTTGGAAACATTACTTCAATTTCTAAGGTAAATGGGTTTACTTTATCCGCCTGGATTAAACCTTCTGGTACCTCAGGATATTTACCAATTTTCGCTAAGGGTACAACTTCAGTTATCTCCCTAATGCACGACGGAACCAATTGGAGAGGGACTTCTGGATCAAATGGATCAGATACTTTGTACCATACCAAAAATCTGGCTCGTAACACTAACTGGATTTATTCCGTTATGGTTTTTGACTACGATATAAGCGGCGGTGGCAATAACAGATTTAAAATTTATGTAAATGGTGATCTATTAACTTCAATGACCTATGCAAAAATCAAGAAAAAATCAGGTGGTAATGGCGCTAGCTTGTTTGCGGGTCGTCAAAACTCTAGTATTTATCCCTACTACTCAAACGGAGATTTAGACGAGCTTAGAGTCTCAAATTCTGCGCATACTGCACCCTGGATCAAGACTGAATACCTTAATCAGTTTTCTCCTTCCACTTTTTATACTGTTGGCAGTCAAGAAAGCTCTGATAGTACCAACCCTACTGCAAGCTCTTTTTCACCTGCCGATAATTCTACCAATGTCGCTATTGATGCTAATTTGATTATTAGTTTTAGCGAGAATGTCGACACTCAGACAGGTAATCTTGTCATTAAAAAATCTTCTGATAATTCTACCTTCCAGACAATCAGCATCACCAGCGCTACAGGGAATGGCACATCTTCATTGACTTTTAACCCTAATGATTTTGCTAATAATACTAGCTATTATGTCCAAATCGAAGCAACAGCAGTCGATGATCTAAACGGAAATAGTTACGCCGGTATAAGCGATACCACCACATGGAATTTTACTACTGAGCCAGTTAGCGCTTGGATGAATAATAACTGGACTAAAAGAGTTAAGTTCACTGTTGATGATAGTAAGGTAAACGGTACTGTGACTGACTTTCCTGTATATCTCAAATTAAATGATTTTACTAGTACTAATTTTTTTAACGACACTCGCACCGATGGCGGCGACATAAGAATTACCCAGGGTGATGGTTTGTCTATGGTTGCTACTGAGTTGGTACAGTTTAACGCTACTTC
Organism: Candidatus Caenarcanales bacterium; assembly: GCA_044351165.1. Lineage (GTDB taxonomy): Bacteria > Cyanobacteriota > Vampirovibrionia > LMEP-6097 > LMEP-6097 > JBEAYS01. The sequence continues at coordinate 3,095 of JBILGG010000033.1, forward strand.
AAATTTTGGAGAACTACACTTTAAAGCTCCTCATCTAAGCAATACTTCAAATACGGATTTCTATATGTACTATGGTAACTCAAACGCTCGCCCAATAAACGCTTCGGACTCACTCGGAAAACACGACGTCTGGACTAATAGTTTTGTAGGTGTTTATCATATGCAAGAAGACCCTAATAATGATGTTAATAGATCTATTTTTAACAGCGCTAGAAATCAATACTATGGTACTCCTTCTGGTTCTATGACAAGCTCAGATAGAGTAGCAGGTCAATTAGGTAATGGTACAGACTTTGATGGGACTAATGACTTTATTACCACAGCAGATATTAATGAATTAGATAACGCAACTAAAATGACTTATTCGCTATGGTTTAAGCGCAGAAATACTGGGTCTAAGATTTTGTTAGGTAAAGGAGCGAATAGTATGGAGCTTTCTTGCCTGCGTTTAGATTCTGACGGAAAAGTATATCTTGACTGGAATGATTCTATGATAAGTCACAATGCAAATTTTTCATCAAATGATACCAGCTGGCACCATTTGATGAGCATATTTAATGGTAGTGGTTCGACAGACGCTACTAAGATTCTTGGTTTTCTTGATGGTAATCAAAAAACTCTAAATTTTACCATGAGTGTAATTTTTAGTGATCTTGATTTCAATTCCAATAATTTTTTAATAGGAAGACGCGATATAAGTGGCAGTACAAGTAACGCTGATGGCTTCATGGATGAAATCCGGGTTGCAAATACATTTAGAAATTCTAAATGGGTTAAAACTGAATACAATAATCAAAACTCATCTAGCACTTTTTATACAGTAGGATCTGTTTCCTCAAATAGCAGTTATACTCGCCCTAAAATAAGCAGTCTATATCCTGCCCACTATGCTACCCAAATACCTAGAAAAGCCAATCTAAAAATTGTTTTTGATGGCACTATTAGCGCTAACTCCGGTAATATAACCATCAAACAAGTTAGTGATAATTCTACTTTTGCGACTATAGCTATCGGCTCTGGAAACGTGTCAATTTCAGATTCTACACTTACTATTGATCCTAGCTCTGATCTTGCCGCTAATACTGAGTACTATGTTTTGATGGATACCGATATAATTCGCGGGTCCTGCGGAACCTCTGCCTGCGGCTTTTCTGGGATTAGCTTGCCAAGAGGCTGGCGATTTAAAACCACAGGATCACATATTAAAGAAGTGATTTTTCATGATACGGGGTTTTAGGCTGGATTTGACAGTGCCGTTAATAGATCTCTTTTTTTTACAAAAAGTTGTTTTGTTTTTTCTAACCAATTTTTAATAGCTATGCAACACTGCTCAGTGGCTATATTAATCTTTTTCTTACTCTCATTATCATCCATATAAAATTGTGGATTGGCTAACCATTCTGGTTTAACCTCTTGTACATATTCTGGTAAACTGATCTTTTGCACGTTCATAAAATTAACAAGCTCTTTATAACTAGCAACAAGAGTATGTTCGCGATTTTTATTGAGATGATTTTGAATTTGCGATAAAAGATCATAAAAGTTGTCTCGTAATGTTTGTAAATCATCAACTGGTTTAAAATCTAATGATTGATAGTGAATTTGAGGATTAAAATCTTTATCAAGAAACTTGATATTCTAGAAGAGAAATTAAGATCTTTTAGATAATTACGGTCTTCTTCTTGAGTAAATTTTCTTGGTGGTATAGGTTGAACGCTGGACCCTTTGCAGGCGAGCAAAAACCCAGCCGCAAGGACTCCCAAAAAACCTCTCCGATTAACAGCCATAAGTAAATATCTTCATTTAGATAATCTCCGGGTTTATTTTAGCAAAATAACTTGTTAATTGTTTAAAAATGGTGGACCCGAGGTGATTCGAACACCCGACCTCCTCGGTGCAAACGAGGCGCTCTACCAACTAAGCTACGGGCCCACAGAGCAAGATACCGTTAGATATCCAAATAAAATACTAGCACAGCTTGGCAAAATTGAATTTTTTCTTTAAATTATTTTAAGAAGCCCTATAAAAAGCCCTTAATATAAGCCTGTCGATCGCGCGCCTCGTTTTTATATTCGCCATTAGGATTGATTTTTAGATATTTATCATAAAGATTAATTGCATCCAAAAGTTTTCTTTGTTCTTCAAGAATTAAGGCCGCGAAGAATATCGCTTCGGTCTGATTCTTCTCATCGATACCATAAGCTTTTTTATACGCTTCAAGAGCATCCAAATCTTCACCAATAGCCTGATAGGCAGTACCGAGGTTATACCAAGCGTTAGCATTTTCTGGAACCAATCTCACCACTTCTAAATACTTAGCGATCGCCTCGCGGTTCTGAGCGCCGCTCTGCAAGGAGATCGCCTGCTCAAGCAATTTATTCGCCTTAGATGCTTCGACGGATTTAATAGCGACTTGATAATTAGGATCTTCCTTCAAAGCGTAAGCCTTGAGATAGTTTTCCATCGCTAGTTCGTGCTGACCGAGCGCTTGATAAGCGACACCGATATTGTAATAAAGACTATCGTCTTGCGGGCGATCTTTTATGATGCGATTATAAATCGCCAGCGCCTCATTGTAGGATCCAGTCTGCTGGAGGCTTACAGCCTTTGCAAAAGCTTCGGTCACCAAGCGCTCTTGCTCCTCTTTATTAAGACTAGCAATAGCATCTTTTGCTTCTTGGTGATTAGGATTAAGCTCAATAGCCTTAGAATAAGCTTTTAGAGCGCGTGTGAGATCTTTTTTGGCTTGAAAAGCAGTACCGATATTGTAATGAATATCTGGATTATTAGGCTCAAGATTTAGGGCGCGAATATAATTATTGAGACTCTCGTCAAGATTTCCTTGTTTTTGGAATTTTACTGCGCGATCCAAAAACAGCGCAACCTGAGTCTTGATGCGGTCTTCTTTAAGACTATCAAGCCCTTTATTCGCTAGCTGATTATTAGCATCTATCTGAAGCGCTCTGCGGAAGCTTCTTTCGGCTTGCAAAAAATCACCTTTAAGCTGGTAGGCTGTACCCAATCCGACATGGTTATTAGCTAGATGAGGAGCCACACGAATCGCTGCCAGCCAGCCGTTTATAAGAGCGGATTGCGCTTCTTCATTAGCAGGATCTTTTTTTATAGCTTGCTGATAATAATCAATTCCCACGCTAATCTTGCCGGACGCCACATGAACATCACCTAATCTAATTAGCGGGCGAGCATCTTCGGGCTCGAGCTGAATCGCTCTATTGAAGGCAGTTATAGCCTTCTCGATATAAATCTGTTGGTCAGGAGATTTTAAAGAAAGCAAATGATAATTAGTACCTATCTCCAAATACGCTTCGGTAGTCTCTTTTATGCGGTTCGATTCATTTAGCTCAGCGATCGCCGCCAAAAAATTTTCTGCGATACGTTCTTGCTTAGCTTGTAAAATTCTTTTTACCTGATCTTTTACATCGATCTTCATTTCTTTTAGCTTGAATTCTAGATTAGATCTTGCGACATTGTTATCAGGATTATAATAAAGAGCATGCCGAAACTCTCTTGCCGCGCCCGTTCCATCGGTACGCTCCGCTAAATATTTACCGTAGTTATTATGAGTGATACTCAAGTTATTGAGAATTTGTTTATTAGCGGGATCTATATCTAGCGCGCGCAAAAAAGATTTCATCGCCAGTAAATAATTTCTATTACTGTGATAATTTATTCCTTCATTTATTAAATTATTGACAGCAGATTTATCCTCTGGGCCAAGCTCAGCTTTTATGTTTTGACTAAAGGCCACCACTAAACAAAAAGTCAAAAATAGACTTTTCAAAACTCTTGAATTAATTTTTTTTATTTGTTTTTGCCTCATATTGCCTGAACAACAATATCTATATACCAAGATATATAAGAAATATAGACTTTTTACGCTAATTAGTCCAAGGAAGAGCCCCAGCGAATCAATTATCTTACATGTTTGTAAATACAAAAAAATGGGTACAATAAAGATATATTCATTTTTTGTTTGTTAATTTCTGATTGTGCTGGCACAATTAGAAATATCTTATAAAAGTCCCGCATGAAAGAAGAATTTTATAATATCGCAAAAGCTCTGATCTACGCACTCGAGATCAAAGATCCTTATACTAGCGGACATAGCTATCGTGTTTTTAAAATCTCAAAAGAACTCGGCAAGATGTTTGATCTGCCTGAAAACGAACAGTTTAACCTAGAAGGCGGCGCGCTTCTTCACGACATCGGCAAAATCGGAATAAAAGATGATGTGCTGTTCAAGCCGTCTTCTCTAACTTTTGATGAGTACAGTATTATGAAGACGCACGTAATTCTCGGCGCAAATATTGTCTCTCAAGTGCCTGACCTGAAACGCTGTCTGGAACCGATTTTGTTTCATCATGAGCGCATCGATGGCAAGGGTTATCCGCACGGCATCTCCGGCAAAGAAATCCCCATGATCGCTAAGATCACTTCTGTCGCAGACGCTTATGATGCTATGACCACTAATAGAGTCTATATGCCAGCACGCAGTCCTGAAGCGGGTTTAGAAGAAGTTATAAGATTTTCTGGGACTCAGTTCGAGCCTGAAGTAGTAGAAGCATTTGTCGAGTGGTGGCACAAAAAATATCAAGCAAAAGATCCTATTATTAATTCTGATATTAACCAAGGCAAGATTCGCGAAGAGCTCTTAATCGAGCCTCAGCAAAGACACTAAATCCCGCATCGAGATTGAATCTTAGCTAAGCAATATTTTCTACCAACTGCACAATCTCAGAGATAGCAACGCGCAGTGCTTCCTTGCCGATTTTTTCAGTCGAGAGAGAATAATCAGCGCGCATTACTCCATCTGGATAGTACTCACGAAATTTAGAAGGAATAACCCAAGATGAATTTTCAGCAGAGACTTCTTTTTGCGGACACTTATAAGATTTAGGCATGACCATAGAACCCGGTACCAGAGCCATTGTTACGCTCACTTCAGTCGGAGTCGCGTGATAACCTTCCTTCACACCAAAATATTTATCGATAATATTTTTTTGGAGTCCTTGCATAACCCACCAATTAACGAAGCTAAAATCCATCTCAGCATACTCGTCAACCCGCTCAGCAA
>JBILGG010000034.1:0-8166 GCA_044351165.1 Candidatus Caenarcanales bacterium
CTGGACGCTTCAGCGTTTTCTTTTGCAATATCCAAGTACTCAATTTTTGATTCTAGAGCATTTTGTTTAGCACCAAGGTATGATCTCATCCGGGATATATTATCAATCATTTTATCGAGATGATCTACAGAGACAGTAATATTAGTGCCTGTTGTAGGGTCTAAAGTCTTGTCTAAAGATTCTACGCCCATCCCTGTAACACCTAAGTGAATATTATGAAGCCCAAAATTAGCGGTGCTAATGCCTTCTATTAAGCTTCCATAATCAGAGCTTGTCCCAGTTTTTTCATAAGTAACATCAAGATTAATTCCTATATTAGATTTTTGTCCGCTAGTTAATTCTATTGTAGTGATTTGCCCGTTATCAGCACCGGTTTGTAAAATTTTATCAGTAGGATTGATTAATAAATCTTGCCCATTAAACTTAGTGGCATTAGCGATATCGCTAATATTGCGAATTCGCTCGTTAATTTCTCTTTGGAGAGCATCGGCTTCACTAGAACCATTAGTACCATTTTTACCTTGGACTACTAGTTCACGAATTCTCTGCAAGTTTTCTTGAATTACTCCAAGTCCGCCTTCAGCAGTCTGGATTAATGAAATACCATCGCCAGCGTTTTGTTTAGCTTTTTCAATGCCTCTTATGGTGGTGGTTAGCTTGCTGCTGATTGATAAGCCTGCAGCGTCATCGGATGCTCGATTAATTCTAAAACCTGTTGATAATCTCTCAATGTTGGCTTTTAAGCCAGCAGTATTATTTCTTAATGCTCTTTGAGCAAATAAGCTTTGTGTGTTTGTATTAACTACTAATCCCATGATGAACTCTCCCTCTGACAATAATAGATATCGTCACAGGATAAGAGCCCTGAGATTGGCCGTTTGATGGATTTTTTTGCCAAGACTCAACCGACTGACCGAGATCAGCCAATTAAATTTTGTAGGTTGTTGCCCAATGAGATTTAAAAAAGAGGAGTCTAGTTCATAGACTCCTCACATTTCATTGGGGGGGGGTGTAATTACGTCAGGTACACCCTATTAATCAAAGCTAGCTTTTTAAGCTATTCTTGATTAAAACTTTGTATCAAGCTCAATTAAGAGTTGATTTTTAATTACCAAGAAGACTAAGAGCTATCTGTGGTTGTGAATTAGCTTGCGACAGCATCGAACTTGCAGTCTGCTGTAAGATTTGGTTTCTTACAAGAATACTGCTTTCGTAAGCTACATCTACATCTTGAATTCTTGATCTAGAGGCAGAAGCGTTTTCTATTGCAATGTCTATATAATCGATTTTAGATTCAAGAGCGTTTTGGCTTGCACCGATATAAGATCTCATCCTTGAAATATTGTCGATCATAGTATCTACAACACCAACTGAGGCAGAGAAGTTAGTAGAATGAGTCGCATAATTATAAGAGTTTACTGTAGCTCCACTTAATTGAATACGGTCTAGTGCAAAGTTAGCTGTAGCGTTTTCTACCAAGTGACCTTGATCATCGCCGCCACCAGCTGTCTCTGATATATCAATTTCTATACCAGTGTTTGCACTTTGCTCAGATTGAAACAGGACAGTGGTTGTTTCACCATTACTAGCACCTGTTTGTAGCGTAATATTAGCTGTTGCAGCTGTGTTAGCTGTTAGTAGGCTAATACCGTTAAACTTAGTGGCACTTGCAATATCCGAAACGAGTTTTACCCTTTCATTTATTTCTCTTTGGAGTGCATCTTTTTCTGCGGCTCCATTAGTGCCGTTAACACCTTGCACCACGAGCTCGCGGATTCTCTGTAAGTTTTCCTGAATTACTGACAAGCCACCTTCCGCTGTCTGCAAGAGGGATATACCGTCTGAGGCGTTTTGCTTAGCTTTTTCTAGACCGCGAATTGTCGTGGTTAGTTTATTACTGATTGATAAACCTGCGGCATCATCCGAGGCTCGATTAATTCTATAACCTGTTGATAAGTGCTCAATATTGCGTTTTAAGCCATCTGTATTTTTGTTTAGAGCACGCTGCGCAAATAAGCTTTGCGTGTTTGTATTGACGACAAGTCCCATGACTAATCTCCCTTTTAACGTTTTGTTTTTTTGGTGCTTGCTTTGGGGCAAGACTTTGTACTGACGATAGTGTTTATCGGACTTCAGCCGAGCTTCTAGGTAGTTTAAAAAGTCGATTTTTTTTAATAATCTAGGCTGAGTGGATGCCCCGAGGATGAAGTTTACGGGTCTGAGCCGCAATTGTAGTATAATTAATTTTCTATGAGTTCTATTATTGAAGGTATTTTAGCAAGAGAAGTGCTTGACAGCAGAGGTAATCCTACTGTCGAGGTTGAGGTTTATTTAGATGACGGAGCCTTTGGTAGAGCGGCTGTGCCTAGCGGTGCTAGTACCGGAGCTTTTGAGGCTTGCGAATTACGCGATGAAGATAAATCTCGTTATCTTGGCAAAGGTGTTCTTAATGCCGTTGAAAATGTAAACGGTGAAATCGCTGAAGCCTTGGTAGGGCTAGATGCTACTCAACAATCAGAAATCGATAATTTATTAATTTGTTTAGATGGTACTGATACTAAATCCAGACTTGGCGCAAATGCCATTCTAGGAGCGAGTTTGGCGGTAGCTTGTGCGGCGGCAGAATCATCAGGCTTGCCTCTATATGCTTATTTAGGCGGACCTAACGCTCGCACTTTACCAGTGCCAATGATGAATATTCTTAATGGTGGTAAGCATGCGCTTGATTCTGTGGACTTACAAGAGTTTATGGTTATGCCCGTCGGCGCAAGAAGCTTTGCAGAAGGGTTGCGGATGGGAACGGAAGTTTATCATGCTCTAAAATCTGTTTTAAAATCATCTGGTCACTCGACAAGTATCGGTGATGAAGGTGGTTTTGCTCCTAGCCTAAAAGCTAATGAAGAAGCTATCGAAGTAATTCTAAAAGCTATCGAAAAAGCTGGTTTCAAGCCGGGCTCTGATCTAATGCTCGCTATTGACGCGGCTTCCACCGAACTTTATATCGATGGCAAATACGATCTAGCTAAGGAAGGCCGTAAGTTAAGCGGGACTGAAATGATAGATTTTTATGAAAACTGGATTAGACAATATCCAATTATTTCTATTGAAGATGGTTTTGCTGAAGAAGATTGGGCGACTTGGAATCAAGCTACTGCTAGATTGGGTTCTAAGGTGCAGTTAGTCGGAGATGATTTATTTGTTACCAATACATCTCGCTTGGCAAGAGGGATAAGCGAGAATACCGCTAATAGCATTTTGATAAAAGTAAATCAGATCGGCACTCTAACCGAGACCATGAACGCGATTCAGATGGCTACAAAATCTGGTTACACTTCTGTGATTTCGCACCGCTCGGGTGAGACGGAAGATACATTTATTGCAGATTTGGCGGTCGCTACTAACGCTGGTCAGATCAAAACCGGCGCGCCATGCAGGTCTGATAGAGTAGCTAAATACAATCAGCTGTTGCGTATTGAAGAATATCTAGGGTCTCAAGCTATCTATCCAGCAGGCTCTGCGTTTTTTAATCTAAAAAAGCAGAGTGGTAAAGCAGTCTGCGCTTAAAGAATTACACAATCCCGTTTTGTTTAGCTACTTGTGAATAATAGTGATAACTTGCTTTTGGGGTTCTTGCGAAGCTCGAATGGTTCACATGCACTAAACCGAATCTAGGATTCATTCCTAGCGCCCACTCAAAATTATCCAGCAAGCTCCAATAAAAATACCCATTGAGGTTTACGCCCTTGCTAATAGCCTTATGCAAGTAAACCAAATGATTCTTAATAAATTTTATTCGCTCAGGATCTTCTAGATCTTCAGCTTCTTTCTCGATTTTACAATAGCCGTTTTCGGTAATAAAAACTGGTAGATTGCCAATCAATCTCACCAGAGCCTTGTCGGTGAGCGCTTTATAGAGACCCTCTGGATATAGCTCCCAGCCAAGACTGTTAAATTTGGATTGAGTGTTTTTTTGTTCGGCGCGATTTAGAAGTTCGCCCCAAAAACTACTTGGCGCTTGGGCATTGATGGCATCTGGCGCTTGCGGGTTTAGCTGGTAAGAAAATCTAGTATAGTAATTGACGCCCAGAAAATCCAACGCTTCTAAATCCACGCAAGATTCGATAAAAGCGTGATTATGAAGCTGTTTGCGCAGAATATTAGGGACACTATCTAAAGATTGCCAAGGATGAGTCACTAGATCTTGATCATAAGGCTCATAGCAATAAAGATTTTGCGCGATACCGACTTGAGCTTTGGGGTTGTTTTCTTTTATTACCTTATAAGCCAGTTGATGCCCCAAAACCAATCCCTGATAGGCTTTTAGATATCTATTCCAGTCGTTCTGGAAGCCAGGTGGCCAGATTCCAGATTCATAACCAAACCCCAAAAATATATTGGGCTCATTAAACGTGATCCAATATTTTATTTTTTGCCCAAATCTTTTTACAAGATACTCAGTAAAGTTCTTAAACTCATGAGCGGTTTTCGGGTTTTCCCAGCCACCCTGCTTGGCAAGCCAGTTTGGGAGCACGAAGTGAACTATAGTAGCAAAAGGCTCTATGCGATTTTTGGAATTAGAGTCCATCAGTTCATCAAGTAGCGAATCATAAAAGCGTGCGGTGTTCTCATCGAACTCACCAGGCGCGCGGTGTAGTCTCGCCCAGTTAAAAGAAAATCTATAAGCATTATTATTCAAGCCCTTGATGAGATTAATATCTTCGATTAGGTGTTGATAATGCTCGACAGCTCTGCCGTTATTAGTGGGTTTCAGGACTTTATCCTCGCGGTCTATCCACTCTGACCAATCGGATAATTTACCCAGGTATTCTTCGGGATGACCTTCTATTTGGAATGCCGCTGTCGCTGTTCCCCAGTAAAAATTGTGCGGAAATTTTAACATCAATCAATTTTTATTATATCCTCATTTCGGATCCAGCCTAATTGATCATTGTATTTGATTTGGGACCACGAATCTTCTTCTTTTTTTATTTCTACGACTTGCCCATCATTTAGCTCAAACAATTCTGCGAAATCCTCACTATCACCGGAATGTACTTGGGTGGAGATTTTTTGCACCACACCAAATTTTTTTAGTTTTTGTTCTAGCGTGATGAAACTGAGATTTAATAATGAAAAAATAAATAACACCAAAATAATATTTTTTAGGAATTTGTTATTCAGGATTTTACGACTGGATAAGAAAATAATATTGAATAATATGCATATTATTAACGCCTCAGATAAGTTCATATAGCTTTGAAAAAACATAGGTGGCTGGATAAGTTTAACTTGGTTATTTATTACTTTTAGATTGTGACGCAATTCAGGCATGCGCGGGGAGATCTTTTGGGCTGAATAGAGCTTGGCAAGCGCCTTGCCGATATTTTGGGCTTGGTAATCTTCGGTAGACTTACCTACTAGTAGGTAGGGATTTTTTTCTTGGCTCATGATTTTTTAGAACCTTCTTTTAGGGCTTTTATTATGGCTAGTGCTTTTGATTTAAAGTAATCGAGCTGTTCCGCTTGGCTAGCTTGATTGAGAGGACCGGTAACTGAGCCGTAATTAATGCGATCAGTTTCAGCAAAGAAGTTTTCGATATCTAATTTTACACTGTCTAATTGGCTTACTTCCAGATCCTGACTAAAGCTTCTTAAAAACATAGAAAGCTCAGCGATGGAACCCGCTTGCTTGATGGATTTGCGGGCTTGAGAAAATTTATCTAAAGCGGCAAGAGATTTTTGCTTAATTCTGGAACTGAGATAAAAAACCAAGCCAACAAAATTTATAAACGCAAGAACTAAGAATAATACAAAAGAGTTTTCATAGATAGCGGGTTTATAACCTTGGATTTGTTTTTTAGAGATATTGATTATTTCGTTAGAATCAATCCCTGATTGGCTTTTGGTTAGCATGCTTGCGGTGCTTAAGCTAGGGTCCTGAGTCAAGCTGGCTCCGTTCGTGTTTATGCTGATTTCAAAACTTTCTTTGCCATGCTCTTCGTATTTGCCTGTGCTGGGGTTGAAACTAATAAGTGGTTTTACTTCAACGATAATTTTTCCGGAATTATAAGATGGCACAATCGCTGTAGAGATAAGGGTTTCGAAGTATTGCTTGGAACTTTCGATTTGCTCATCGATTTTATGCTTGTCTTTAAAGGCGGTATAGAGTCTAGAGTTTTTCACAAGGTCAAATTTTAGATTCTTGGTATTGCCGGTTCCGTAGACTTTGGTTTTTAGGGTGATGGCTTCACCGGGCATGGCGACTAGGTTTGAGATTTCGTTATTGACAGCGAGCTCTCCGACATAGCCACTAAAATCTTTGGGCGCGCCAGGCGGTAAATCTTTTATTTTAAAACTTAGGCTATTAGTTTTTATGGTTTTTTCTTTATCCACCAAAAATGGATTCATTATCCCGAACGGATCAAAAAAGCTAGAGGGCTGTATCGCATCCTCCACTAAAGTGGCTTGAATCTCGTGACCAGGTATAGTCAGTGAGCCAGATTTAATGGGGAAGCCGATAAAATTCAGCTCGTAAACCAAGTAATCAAGACCGTTATAGGACTCTTGATATTCTTTTGCAGTGTCGTCCTTGCGAATTATGAAGTTCTCGACATTTAGCGGAGCGATATTTAGAGTGCGCAAATTGCCTCTGTGATAGATTTTGAGCTTGATATTCACTTGCTGATTTTTGTAGGGATTAGAGTTATTTGTCTCAAGTCGCGCGATTAAGCTTTCTTGGTAACTGCGGCTGGGGCTGACGGGGGCACTGCGCTGCATGCTTGCACTTAGTGCTGCTAGTGCGCTAGCCGCTGAGCTAGGACTAGCTTGCTGACTGGGTCCTGGGGCGGTTCCTGTGCTAGCGGTATTTGTAGAACTTGCTGCAGCAGTTGAGCTTGTGCCTGCTCCTCCGCGAACGGTGATGGTGATCGGCTCTGTCTGAGCGGTTTCTAGACCATCAGTCATGGTCGCTGGCGGCAGAGTGATAGAACCTGCGTGCTTGGGAATAATAGTAAAAGTATAGGTTTTGTTTTGGGATGTCACGCCGTTTATAATCTGAAAACTAGTACTGCTTGAGTTAGCGACTACTTGGTAATCAGCAGTATCAAAAGGGAAACCTAGATTTTTTAGCTTGAAATCATCGACTATAATCATCAAATTCAAGCTCTGACCGAGATTCAGGTCTGTGCGATTTACTTGTGATCGTAGGCGCGCTCTAACTGGCTGAATGCACAAAATAGCAATCAATAATAAAAGCTGGAAACATCTGTAATAAAGATTTTTAGATTTAGAGACTTGCATCGTTGATTTTATTAATCGTCTGCGTACTGGATTTACCTTCAATCAGGCTTATGATCTCTATTTTACAACCTAATTGCTGAGCTGTTTTGTATTCGGGCCAGTTTTTTAGCTCCTCGGGGCTGTAGTCGCCGCCCTTGGTATAGACATCTGGTTTTACTTTGTTTAAAAAATTACAAGCATCTGTTTCCTCAAAAATAATCACAAAATCAACAGGCTTCACCCCGAGCAAAAGTGCCGCTCTGTCGATCTGGCTATTAATGGGTCTGGATGAGCCTTTTAGAGTTTTTACGCTCGAGTCGGAATTAAGACCTACGACTAAAATATCTCCAAGTTTTTTGGATTGTTCTAGATATCGCAAGTGTCCTACGTGCAAAACATCAAAACAACCATTAGTCGCAATAATGCGCTTTCCTGCTTGGCGAGCGTGTTCTAGCTGGTTTAAGATATCTTTTTCATTCATTTGCTGGAAAACATTTGTCGATTTGGCAAGCGCCGTCAGGTAGCGGACATTCTTGCCTATCTTTCATCTTATCCCATTCTCGCGAAAAGCACTCGCGTGCGCGCACATAGCTGTAAAGTAAATCAAACATCTCCACTGGGTCGCTTGAATGCTTCTCGCTGAGCGCTTTTAGCGAGTAAAACTCCTCGCTATAACCAAGAGCAAGGTTCATGTTAAACATTCTGCGACACAAGGGAAGACCTGTGTTGGAGCAGGTCTCGACATGGGTGTGCTGATTCATGAAAATTAATTTGCTTTATTGCCAGAGCGCGATTCGTACATAGTCTTAATAGCTTCAGGAACTGGCTTAGGAGGCTCTGGTTCTTCCTTGGTGTCTTCTTTGATTTGTTTAGCGATCCGCGCGAGATC
>JBILGG010000035.1:0-8158 GCA_044351165.1 Candidatus Caenarcanales bacterium
ATCCGCTGATAGACTGTCTTTTAGGATGCTTAGTGGGGTCATTGCTAGTACTAATTATACTACTTATTAAGATCTTGATCTAAGACCTAGCCATGCAAGAACTGAGTTATAGGTTACCCGCGTTCGTTGAAAAAAACCTTCTCTTGCGGTATTCTGTTTTAGAGTATCATGTCTAAAAATCAAATCGTCTTTCTCGGGGGAGGCACCTAAACCACTAAAATTTTCTCTACGATATCGTATTTCGTTGCCATCATTAATAATTACGTCTGATATGTACATTCTTCTTTTTTCATTGACGGTTCCTAGTAAAATTTTCCATTTTCTAGAAAAATCGAGTGTAATTTTCTCATGAGGTGAATTTGCTTGGGTACTATTATCAGATCCGAATAAAAAAGTTTGCTTTCTCTGTTGAACGTTTTTTGATTTATCTCCTTTTGATAAATCAATGATAAAAATTTGCTTTGTTGTACCGTCTTCATTTTCTATTTCTACGCAAGATCCATAAGTACTACCTCTATCAATCAGAGTAAAAGTAGAGTTAGTAGGATCTAAAATAACTTGTGCGTGATCTCTTGATGTAGAACCTCTTGCATCTAAAGCGACGACAGGTGCGTTTAATTCTTTTTGCTTTGTGTTAATGCTTCCTGAATCTCTTAATAAATAGAAAGTAGAAACTTTATTTCTTGGTAAATCTAGAACACCCGTTTTTCTGGCTTTAGGTGTTCTATAGGAAACATGTGAATCTACACCAGGTGGTTCATATGGGTTTATATCGCTCATCAAAACATAAAAAGCACCCTTAGATAATAAATTGACTAAAGATTATTTAACCGGATCTTAAAAGTCTTATAAATCACTTTTACATTGATCTTATTAGCTTTAAATTACAAAACCGACTTAGCAAGAGTAATTGCGATATCCTCAATTTCAGGCATGATGGTGCCCGGGAAGGCTGTGGTGGTCGCGGTGCTAAGCATGATACTACAATAAGGGCAAGCCACGCTAACAGTGTTAGGAGTGTGGACATTGAGCTCTTCAAGTCTCATGACATTAATATGATTGCCAGGTGTCTCGTACCACATCTGCGCCCCGCCGCCTCCGCAACAAGTGCTCTTGGTTTTTTCGTTTTCGATAGATTTGATTTTTAGATCTGGAATAGATTCTAATACCGCTCGGGGAGCGTCAAAGACTCGGTTGTAGCGGCCAAGGTAACACGGATCATGATAAGTGATAGTTTGGTCCACAGATTTTTCTGGCTTGAGCTTGCCTTCTTGAATTAGCATGGCAAGAAATTCTGAGTGGTGATAAATCTCTACACCCTCAAGCCCAAACTCTGGATATTCGTTTTTGAAGCTGTTATAAACATGCGGGCATTGAGTGATGATTTTTTTGACTCCGTAGATCTTAAGTAGCTCGATGTTTTCAAGTGCAATCTCTTGGAAAAGCCCTTCATCACCGGCTCTGCGAGCTATATCGCCCGAACTTTTTTCTTCGTTACCCAAAACCGCAAAATCAACACCAGCTCGCACCATCAACTGCGCCATTGCTTTTGTGACGGCTTTATTACGATCATCAAAAGCCCCAGGGCTTCCTACCCAATACAAATATTCAAAATTATTTTTGTAATTTCTTGCTAGCTTAACATCAATATAATGACTTGCTTTTAGCTCTTGTATCCATTTTTCTCTATCGTTAGGATCTAGTCCCCATGGGTTAGACTTGGTTCTTACATTTTTTAAAGTCGCTTGAAGATTGCTAGGAGCCATATTGGACTGGAGTAGTCCGCGGCGCATATCGACAATGGTGTCCACGTGCTCGATCAGGACTGGACACTGCTCCACGCAAGCGTTGCAAGTAGTGCATGACCATAAAACATCTGGGGATATATAAGAATATAAATTATCTTTTT
This sequence comes from Candidatus Caenarcanales bacterium, assembly GCA_044351165.1. Classification (GTDB taxonomy): domain Bacteria; phylum Cyanobacteriota; class Vampirovibrionia; order LMEP-6097; family LMEP-6097; genus JBEAYS01. The sequence goes on from JBILGG010000035.1 coordinate 1,910, forward strand.
CTTCGGGGCTCTTGAGGCTAAGAGACTTAATATCCAGCATCAAAAACTTAGGGGAGAGTGGTTTTTCGGTGTTTTGAGCAGGACAGCTGACATGACAGCGCCCGCATGCTGTGCAGGCTTCAGAATCTAGCAAGGTTTTCCAAGAGAAATCATCATACTTAAACACGCCAGCAGTAAAATCTTCTTCGTTAATTTCTTTACCTTCAGCTTCAGCGCTCATCATATCAAGAAGGCTATAGGGCGTATAAAGCTGTCCGCGAGCGCGTTTGCTCTTAAAAAATATACTCAGCGGAGATGTGAACATATGCATAAATTTAGTGTAAGGAATAAGAGCGATAAACGAAAAAGTCAACATACTATGTGACCACCAGAGCAAGCTATGAGTCTTTTTAAGATCCGCTTCGGTCATGTATGAAAAGAAGTGGGCAAGCACTTTTCCGACCGGTGCGTAATCTTCAAACTGCTTAGTGGCAACCATTCTAAAAGCTTCGATCAAAAACCCGCTCACCACCAACAACAGCAAGAATACCGGCTGAATCCAGTCTAATTGAGTGTTGTCGAGATGCTTGGACTTGAACAAATATCTTCGCAGTATAAAAATACTAATGCCGATAAATAATAAAAGACCGCCAATATCTGCAGAAAAGCTGACTATCTTATAAAAAGTACCTTGAAAAAACTTTATACTTTTAAAAAAATGTTCTTGAATAGCTACTATATCTGTAACGATCCAGAGTATTACAAATCCAAGAGCAGTTAATAAGTGTGCAATTCCAGGAATTTTTTTTTGCCTGATTTTTTTCTGGAGCAAGCCAAAACCCAGTAAACTTAATAAGCGAGTTTTTATTTCACTGAAGCGATTTTCGCGTGTGAATTTTTTACCAGAGAAGATTTTTTTGTATTTTTGGTAAACGCCATAAGCAAAAATTGCCATCGAAATGGTGGCTAATAAATAAAAAATCACCTTGCCAGCTTCGGTATCTATATTCCACCAAAGCTCTCTTGATTCCAAAATTGGTGTTTCGGGTAAAACTATCGCTGTTTCCACATTTATATCTTATTATGATTATTTATTATTGACCATAATCGGGGGTGGTTGCGCCTCTTATCTTAAGATTCTCGTTGTATGCTTTTATTTGGTGAAGTCCTTTCTTGAGCGAGCAAAAGAAAAAATCATAGTCTTTGACGGGGCTATGGGCACGAGCCTGTTTACTTATGAGCTTAGCGCTGATGATTATGGTGGGGCGGAGTTTGAGGGCTGTCCTGAAATGCTTAATATTATCCGGCCGGATATTATCCAAGAAATTCATACTAAGTTTTTTTTGGCTGGCGCTGATATTGTCGAAACTAATACTTTTGGTTCTAGTAAATTAGTTCTCGCTGAGTATGGGATCGAGCACCGTTCTTATGAGATCTCTTGTCTTGCCGCGCGACTAGCAAGAGAAATAGCTGATAAATTTACTCAGCAAGATCCGCTAAAACCTCGTTATGTAGCTGGTTCTATCGGACCAGGTACAAAATTAGCGAGTCTTGGCAATATAAGTTTTGATGAGCTGTATGAAAGTTATCAGCCGCAAATTAGAGGCTTGATTGATGGCGGGGCGGATATGATTTTGATCGAGACTTGCCAGGATACTCTCCAGATCAAAGCCTGTCTTAATGCGTGTTTTAAAGTGTTTAGAGATATTGAGCAAGAGTGCTCTAGCTTGAGTGATAGTGAGCTGGCTGAAAAATTTCCGCGCGCAGTTTTTGTCAAAAAGCCTCGAGCTGGTTTATTTAAAAGAATTAGATTTCCCATTCAAGTGCAGGTCACTGTCGAAACGATGGGCACTATGCTGGTGGGGAGTGATATCGCTTCTGCGTTGACTACGCTTACAGCCTATCCTGTCGATGCCGTGGGCATGAACTGCGCGACGGGACCTAAAGAGATGAGGGAGCATATTAAATATCTTGCTGAACATAGTCCAGGAATGATTAGCTGTCTTCCCAATGCTGGTATTCCAGAGAATATTGGCGGGCACGCGCATTTCCCTTTAGACCCTAAAAACTTTTCTGACCAACTTACGGAATTTGCAAAAGACTACGGTATAAATATCGTAGGAGGCTGTTGTGGAACGACTTACGAGCATATTAGGTTGCTTAACGAAAAAATTAGTGCGCTTAATTTACCAGCCAGAGTATCTAGCCCGCCCAAAAATCTAAACCCTGATTGCCTCGAGTCGATAGAGTCAGTATCTTCGATATATAATTCTGTGCCAATGATAATGAACCCTAGACCGCTTATTGTCGGCGAGCGCACTAATGCTAATGGCTCTAAGCTTTTTAGAGAACTGCTAGGAGCCGGTGATTATGAGGCTATTGTCGATATCGCAAAAGAGCAAGTCGCTGAGGGCGCGCATGTCCTGGATGTCTGCACGGCTTATGTCGGGCGAAATGAAATGGCAGATATGCTTGAAATCATCAAGCGAATTAACACTCAAGTAAATATTCCTATCATGGTGGATAGCACTGAATATCCGGTTTTGAAGGAATCGCTTAAATATATTTCTGGCAAGCCTATAATAAATTCTATAAATTTAGAGGACGGCGAAGAGCGTGTAGAAAAAATAGCTGAGCTAGCTAATCAATTCGGAGCGGCGCTTGTGGTTTTGACTATTGATGAAGAGGGCATGGCTAAAACATCCCAGAGAAAACTTGAAATCGCCGAAAGACTTTATGATCTTTTGGTAAATAAGCACGGCGTTGATCCGCGAAATTTAATTTATGATGATTTGACTTTTACTTTAGCTTCCGGTGATGAAGATATGCGAAACGCTGGCTACGAGACGATCGAAGGCATTCGTCTAATCAAGCAAAAATTTCCGGAAGTAAAAACTATTTTGGGGTTAAGCAATATTAGTTTTGGACTAGATGCTAAGCTCAGACCTGCTCTCAATTCAGTGTTCTTGCATGAGTGCATTAATGCAGGTTTGGATATGGCGATAGCTAGCGCTAGCAAGCTCATTCCTATTGCTCAAATCGATCCTAAGATAAAAAATATTTGTTTGGATTTGATTTATGATAAGCGCGCCGGCGATTATGATCCACTGCACGCAATATTGGCTTGTGCTGGCGATTTAAAAGAGACTCTTGCTTCTAACACGAATGCTTATGAGGGTTTAAGCATAGAAGATTTACTCGCGCAAAGAATAATAGATGGTAATAAAACTGGCATCGAAAAAGATTTAGATCGCGCTCTGGAGGCGGGACACAAGCCGCTCGATATTATTAATGAATTTTTGATGAATGGTATGAAGGTGGTTGGGGATAGATTTCGTACTGGTGAGATGCAATTACCATTTGTGTTGCAGTCAGCGACCTGTATGAAAACTGCTGTAGCCTATCTTGAGAAGTTTATGGATAAGGCTCAGGGAGCTGGTTCTAAGGGCTCGATAGTTTTGGCGACTGTAAAAGGTGATGTGCATGATATCGGTAAAAACCTAGTAGATATTATTCTTACCAATAATGGTTATACGGTTTACAACTTGGGTATCAAACAGCCTATCGAAGCGATTCTAGAAGCTATAGGAAAATATAAAGCTGATGTTGTGGGGATGTCTGGGTTGTTGGTGAAATCGACTTTGATTATGAAGCAGAATCTTGAAGCGATGAATGACAAGGGTATTTCTGTACCTGTTATTCTTGGTGGCTCTGCTCTTACGCGCCGCTATGTAGAAGAAGATTGTGCTCAAACCTACAAGGGAACTGTGTTTTATGGTTTTGATGCTTTTACCGATCTTAGTCTTATGGAAAAAATTTGTTCTGGGGTAGATCTAGAATCAGTCAAAAAAGAATTTTATAAAACCAAAAAACAAGATGAAAATATTCCTCAGCTCAATCCCGAGACAGATGCTCCTTATGATCAAGTGCAAGACTCGAAACCTAGTCTAGAACAGGCTTTAGGCTTTACAGAAAAAATTTCGACCGTGCCGGTTTTACCAGCCTGTGATATTCCTAAATCACCTTTTTATGGAAGAGCACTTATCGATACTCACCAGATTTCGGTAGAAGATGTTTGGAACTATATAAATCTAGATGCTTTAATTATTGGCCAGTGGCGCATGGGCAAAGGCAAAATGAGCCAAGATGATTACGATAATTATCGCCAAAATACTATTATTCCCATTTTTCAAAAAACTAAACAGGAAGCGCTCAAAAATGGCTATATTAAGCCAAAAATTATTTATGGATATTATCCTTGTTGGGTAGATAAATCCAACCCAAACAAGCTTATCCTAGAGGCTGAAGGTAAGAAATTTGATTTTGTTTTTCCGCGCCAAACGCGGCCAGATTATTTGTGTCTCACTGATTATTTTAGGCGCAATGACGATGAACCTAATTTAGTAGCGTTTCAGATCATTACTATTGGTAAAGAAACAGCAGAGTTCGTCTCGTCTCTTTATAAGGCTGGTAAGTTTGATGAATATTTATATCATTATGGACTTGCTACCGAAACAACCGAGGCGCTTGCTGAGTACGCTCACGCTAGAATCCGTAAAGAACTCGGTTACGCTGATGAAGATGATTCTAATATGGCTAAATTAGTTCGCGGTTCTTATCATGGTCTTCGCTACAGTTTTGGGTATCCAGCTTGCCCGCGCCTTGAAGACCAGGTCCCGTTATTTGAGCTTCTTGGCGCCGATGATATTGGGCTTGAGCTTTCTGAGGAGTATCAGATCCATCCTGAACATTCTACTTCAGCGATTGTCGTTCACCATCCATCTGCAAAATATTTTAATATCTAGCCAAGAGCGCTTTTATCTTTTACAATATAATTAATGTCTAGTTTTCAGAGCGTTATTGATATTCTAAAAGCCTTTTTACTTGGGATAAAAGAGGGATTTACTGATTTAGTTAATTGGCATAAACCCACGCGCCAAAAACCTGAAGAGCAAGAAATCACCACTTGGAAAAAATATTTAATCTATCCGCAGTGGAGATTTTGGGCGGTTCAAGAGCTCACCGCGCAAGTAGTAGTGGTTTTGGTTTTGTTGATTTTGATAAGAGAAGGGATTGGTGAGTTTAGATATATCCCATCGGAGAGTATGGAGCCTACTATGAAAATCTCTGACAAGCTGTTTGTGGAGAAGGTTTCAAAGATTTTTAAGGGGCGTTACGATAGAGGAGATATTATAATTTTTTATCCTCCTAAAAAAGCGACCGAGGGAAAAGATGTTTTGCATTATGATCCTTTTAGTATTTTTGCGCGATTGACGGGCTTGCCGTTTTTGCCTCAGCCAGAAGCTTACATCAAAAGAGTAATTGGTGTGCCCGGAGATAAAATTCAAGTCAAAAAAAATCAAGGGGTTTATATAAATGGCAAAAGACTCTACGAACCTTATCACCACAGCAGTACAGAGTTTTTGCCGGAGTATGACACTAAGCTAATTGAAATACCAGAAGGTTTTTATTTTGTTTTGGGAGATAATCGAAATTATAGTTTTGATAGTCACTATTGGGGCTTACTGCCTAAAGAGCGCATTATAGGGCGGGCGGCATTTTTGATCTATAGACCTTTAAGCCAAAAGCCGAGTTTAGATCCGTCAGAATTCAATAAACATTTTGAATCATAATGATTAATCTTGTAATATTTATAGCTTTTGTCGGTGTCGCTCTAATACTGGGTTTTGGGGCAGGAAGCTTTCCGCTTATTAGCCCTGATGAGCCGAGGTACGCAGAAACAGCAAGAGAGATGTTAGAGCGCTTGGATTTTATAGTGCCTTTTTGTGGTTATGAGCCGCGCTATGATAAGCCGATTTTGTTTTATTGGTTTGAGCTTTTGTTTTTTAAGACAATTGGCATAAATGAGCTTGCAGCCCGCTTGCCATCTGTGATTGCGGGTACTGCTAGTGTTTGGCTTGCTTTTTTATTAGGTAGCTTCCATGGCTTCGGGATTTTAGCTGGACTTGTGGCGTTATCGACTTTGCAGATTTTTCTTTTTTCAAAAATAGCAATTACTGATATGTTACTTAATTTTTTAATTTCAGCCTCTGTATGCTTTTTTTATATTGGATATTTGCGCCGCGCTAATACCAAAAAAAAATTCGCATTTAAAGACAAGCTTAGCTCGCGCTGGTTAATTTCTTCTATCGTTATGATGGCTTTAGGTATGCTCTGCAAAGGTCCTGTGGCAGTGGTTTTGCCGCTTTTGGTGATAATTGTTTTTTTAATTCTGGAAAAAGATTTAGTGGCTTTTGCGCTTAATACTTG
>JBILGG010000036.1:0-8156 GCA_044351165.1 Candidatus Caenarcanales bacterium
ATATTTTTTTAGACGCCCTTCATTTAGGCGGACAACTTGTCTCTTACCATAAAACTCAAATCGCTCAGGCGGCATCCCATAACTCACCAAACTATCTTCAGGACTGAGTTTTTGGACAAACTCGCGCGTGCCCGAATCTCTAAAAAACGAAATGGGTTTTATAAAATTATCATTTACATAAACGAAGATCAGGGCATTAGCAAGCGCAAAACACAAAAACGAGTGGCGCACCGAAAAACGCATGAGCAAAGCGATAGCAAGCAAGCCCGAGACCAAAGCCGTAATCGAAGTAAATAAAATTTGTGGTCCAAATGCCAGTGGATCCACGTCCAAAAGTTTGGCCCTAAAAAAACTACTAATAACTAAAACTAAAATTCCGCTAAAAGAAAAAAGTGCTTGTCCTAATATTATTCCCGTTTTTTTGGTTTTTATAACACTTAAGCCAAAAAACCAAGCCCCGACTAGTAAACTAGCTGGCGCAAAAACCCCAATTATATAGGTCGTAAGCTTAGTTTTGGCAAAACTAAAAAACAAAAAAATCACCGCGAACCATATACAACAAAAAACCAATAAATCATTTTTAGAGCCCGAATTAAGATTCTTAGATCCAGATTTTAACTCCGAAAAAACAAAACCCAAGGTCTGCGGGAAAAAATAAATCCAAGGGATAAAACCCACCATAAACACCGGCAAATAATAAAACCAAGGCGCCGAGTGCCCAGTCTTAACAGCAAGAAACCTATCTATATTCTCTTGGAAAAAAAATTTTCTGGTAAACTCGCCGTCTGTCGCTTGATGCACAGCCAAAAACCAAGGCAAGACCAAAACCAAAAAAATCAGCAGAGTCAGCAAAAGCTCTCGCCAAAAGGCTTTTAGGAAGCATAAGAATTTTAGCTGGCTTACTAAAAAAACCAAAAACACTAAACCTGGCAGAGCAAGCGCCACAGGACCCTTGGCTAAAAAACCAAGAGCACAAAACACTCCTGCCAAAAACAAAAAGTTTCGCGCTTTTGTAAATCCCTGCGCGCGCGCGGGATCTCCAGCGCCCGCGGAATCTCCAGCACCCGCCGAATCTCCTGCGCTCGCACAATCACCAACGCGCCAAAAAACATAAGTAAAAAAAAGACATATCAAACTAGCTGTAATAAAAGCATTTAGAGTCATGTCTGTGATTGATAACTTGGAAACTATCGCAAACTCAATGCTGGTAAGGGTTATAAGCCCAGCAAACAACCCAAAACCAAAATACTCCGCCAATAAAAAAACCATCGCCACAGTAAAAGTGCCCATAAATACCGAAGGCAAGCGAGCAGATAACTCAGAAAAACCCAAAACTTTAAACGCCAAAATTTCTAACCAATAAAACAAAATCGGCTTTTCTGGTCTTAGAACATAATTACAAAAAGGGCTTACATAATCGTTTCTCTCTATCATTTCGCGCGCGGTTTCAGCGTAGCGCACCTCATCAAGACTAAAAAGCGGATAGCTATGAGTCCCATAAATCAAAAACAAAAAAGCAAAAACCACCAAGCCCAAAAACTTAGCACTAAAAATCCGATCTCTAAACGAAAATTGCATCCGCTTAATATTATAGTTTACGAAACAGCTCGCTAGTTGAGCCACTCAAAAAACCAGCGATCCAATGTTTAAGACATCGCGACTGGAGTTCTTTGTCTGAGGCTGACAGCTTCTTTATAAGGCATACGCGCTATTGCTGTAGACCAGTTAGGGCCTAAATCCTGACTGAGTTTTACAAAAACATTTTCGCCACCACCATGAGCATTGTCAGTAGATTTTATTTGGTTTGCGTTAAATTCTTTTTTGGAACTATTCCAAACGCGACTAGAAAATTCCAAAGCCTCTGGATGCCCCTTATAATAAGCATCTTGGACGACCATCTGGAATTCTCTATCTGGTGTGATAAAAGTAAGCGCGTCACCCTTATCAAAACGATTTTTTACTTCCAGCTCAGCGACTTGAGTTGAGGGGTCGTAATTAACGACACGGCAAGCATATAAATGAGTCTGCACGCAGTGTGAGCGCTCCAGCTCTTGAGCCGCGGCGCGCGCGTTACGCGCATAAAATCCAGGAATAAAACCACGATTAGCAGTAGTGCTGACCTCGGCTAGCATCCAGTCTCTGAGCTCTTTTGGCAGAGGTTTACCGTCAGCCATTGCATCAAGACCGCGTCTATAAGCGCGCGCCACCAAAGAAGCGTAATACTCTGTTTTGTTGCGCCCTTCGACTTTAAAACTAATAACTCCAGCATCACGAAGTTGGGCCATGTAATCGATCGCGCAGAGATCTTTTGAGTTCATGATATAAGTGCCATACTCATCTTCATCAACAGGCATCATCTCACCAGGACGCTCACGCTCTTCCAAGTAAAAATCGCCATCAAGTGGAATATAATCTGTGACCACATCATCGCCAGGCTTATCATTAACATTGACTTTGAAGCCCCAGCGACAAGTGTGCGAGCAAGTGCCCTGGTTGGCATCACGGTAGCTCAAATAATTTGACAAAAGACATCTTCCAGAATAAGCCATGCAAATAGAGCCATGCACAAAAGCCTCCAGCTCAAGATCAGGCACGTTTTCGTGAATCTCGCGAATCTCATCGATATTAAGTTCTCGCGCCAGAATGACTCTCTTGACGCCATAGTCGCGCCAAAACTTCGCCTGCGCCCAGTTAGTATTATTCGCTTGAGTCGACAAGTGAATCACCGCATCAGGGAATTTCTCCTTAGTCAAAGCGATCAGCCCTGGATCGGTCATGATAAAAGCATCTGGCTTAAAAGACATCATCTCTGCCATCGCCGACATAAAACCATTGATCTTGTTATTATGCGCGTAAATATTGCAAGTGAGATAGATTTTTTTGCCATGCGAGTGCACAAAATCAACCGCCTGCTGAACTAACTCTCCATCAAAAAACTCGTTTTCGCGCGCCCTTAAACTATATCTGGGGACCCCTGCATAAACCGCATCGGCTCCGTAAGTAATCGCATATTTGATTTTGTCCAAGCTGCCGCCTGGCATTAATAACTCTAATTCTGTATTCATATTATTTTCCTTGTTCCAAGCAAAGACTTCTAAATTATATCATTTGAAAAATCTTGGGATTTGTTAATTAAAATAACCAGCCAAAAAATCAGACTCAAAATAAAAATTCGCCAAAAATGCGGCGAATTGTAAAAGAATAGAAGCGAAATCAATTTCGCGAGATTAAAATGGAGTTTCTCAAAAATTATATTTCTGTGAAACTAAATGAAGCAAAAAGATAGAAATTTGGCGAGCGTCAACTTAGCCACAAGCTAAGCGAATTAACTCTTGCAGGAACTCAAAAAGTTCTAGAGTCCCTGCTTGGAAGGAATAACCGCGCCCAGAAAGCATAGAAACTCCCGCCAAATTCATACTCGTTTAACCTTAGTGGCCTGCAGCGTGAGCTTCTGGAGCAGCTTCAGCAGTTGCTTCTGCTTCAGTTTCTGTTTCCATTTCTTGGCTCTGAACTTCTGTAGTTTCCTCAGTAGCTGCTTCATCTTTCGGTGGGCAGGTTTTGTTCATTGCACAAGAAGCCATTACAGCTGGCATCAAGATTACTAATAACGATAACAATAGTTTATTCATGAGTGAGATTCTATCACCTAGTTAAATTTTCGTCCAAAAATTTAAGCTAGAATTTATAAAATCTTTCTGAAACTTGTTATTCTTGAAATAATAAAACGCTTATCTAGAGCAGGTTTCGCGCTCGCATTATCTAAAATCAAATGGTCGTAGTTTTACGAAACCAGCTTGCATACTGACATTGCGCAGTCCAGCCTTGGCGCCGCCAGTAGCCACCTTAGCGGTTCTGGATCCTACAAAACCCAACAACTTAAACGGCAAGACCACGGGCTTAAAAACTAAAGCCATGAAGCCATAAACTAATAACGGATAATATTTTTTCATTCCCCACACCCAATTACTAAGACTTATCGGCCAAATGATCTAGATCTAAATACCTAGGTACAAAATTTAATAATTGAAATAAAGTTTGGGGCGAAATCCGCTAAATAAAATGGAGCGGAAGACGGGACTCGAACCCGCAACAGCTTGCTTGGAAGGCAAGTACTCTACCAATTGAGCTACTTCCGCGTGGTCTTTATGATCTTATCACCCCTTACGGGACATTGTCTACGAATTACTCAAAAATCTAGATAATTGCCGGCAAAGCGGGTTTTATCCACGGGACACGAAAGCTTATCTTGAAAACAACGTATATTCGTAGACAATGTCTCCAATTTCCAATTTCTAAGCCGAAGGTCCTAGCATATCTTCGGCTCTGACCCATTGATCAAACTGCTCAGTGGTGAGCAAGCCAAGCTCAATTGCTGACTGGCGCAAGGTGAGACCCTTTGCGTGCGCGTTTTTAGCGATCTTGGCGGCGTTATCATAGCCAATGTGCTTATTGAGCGCAGTTACAAGCATTAAAGAATTTTCTAGATTTTTTTTGCAGTTCTCTTCATTAGCCTCAATGCCAATCACACAGTTCTCTGTGAAGCTTTCACAAGCGTCAGCAAGCAAGCGCGCGGAATTCATGTAGTTAAAAATTATCAAGGGCTTAAAAACATTTAGCTCAAAATGCCCAGTCGCGCCGCCGATATTTACAGCCACATCATTACCCATCACCTGGGCGCAGACCATAGTCATAGCCTCGCTTTGAGTCGGGTTCACCTTACCTGGCATAATCGACGAGCCGGGTTCGTTTTCGGGTAAGTTCAGCTCACCGATTCCGCAACGAGGTCCAGAACCCAGTAGGCGAATGTCATTGGCGATCTTCATCAAACTAACAGCGATAGTCTTAAGCGCGCCATGCGCCATCACAAGAGCGTCGTGAGCGGCTAGAGATTCAAATTTATTTGGAGCAGTTTTAAATTTGAAGCCCGTAATTTCAGAAATTTTTTCTGCGACTTTTATGGCGAATTGTGGATGAGTGTTCAAACCCGTTCCTACAGCGGTTCCGCCCAGAGCAAGCTCCATCAAATCCGGCAAAACCATATCCAAGCGAGATATAGATTTTATAAGCTGTTGGGTGTAACCAGAAAACTCCTGCCCCAGAGTAAGCGGCGTTGCGTCCATAAGATGAGTGCGGCCGATTTTTACAATATTTTCAAAAGCCACAGACTTAGCATTTAGAGCGTCTTTCAAGCGAGAGACGGCTGGCACCAACCGAGAAAGCGTAAAAGTCGCAGAGGCGATATGCATGGCTGTCGGAAAAGTATCGTTAGAAGACTGTGACATATTTACATCGTCATTAGGGTGAATCGGATTTTTAGAACCCATCACTCCGCCAGCAAGCTCTATCGCTCTATTGGCGATCACTTCATTGACATTCATGTTAGATTGAGTCCCTGAGCCGGTTTGCCAGACCACCAGCGGGAAATGCTCGTCCAGCTTGCCCTCAATTACATCATCGCAAGCACGAGAAATCAAATCTGCTTTTTTGGGATCGAGCAAGCCAAGATCAGCGTTTACCAATGCCCCAGCCTTTTTGAGCACACCAAAAGCTCTGATCAACTCGACGGGCATTTTATCCTTGCCAATTTTAAAATTCATCAGCGAGCGCGCCGTTTGGCACCCGTAATATTTATCCACGGGCACTTTCATCTCGCCCATAGTGTCTTTTTCGATACGGAAGTCGGTGATTGTTTCTGTCATATTTTTAGATTAACAGTTTTTTGGGGGCTCTAAAAAATTGCTGAACTCGCACGCTGGTATTATTTAGATTTTTGCGTAATTCGTAGACAATGTCCCGAGAATTAAGATATTACCAAGAATTAGGTATTTACCCGCGTGCTATAATATATCAAGACAATAACTATGGCTTAAATCAATTAATGGAAATAAATCAAGCACCACTTTTAAATTTAGGGCCTTATCAAGGTTTTGATAAGCTCGATGCCGATCAAGAAAAATCTTACGCAAGTAGTGAAGGACTTCTATCAAGTCTTAATAAAAATCTTCACGAAGCCACCGCGCCAAATCTCGCTTTAGAACATGATTACGAAGCTCCCTTCGACGCCCAAGCAATAAGCGCTCTGAATCAACCAGCCCAAATCAAAAAAAGTAAAAAATCTTTTGTGCGAGATCAATTACCGGTCTTAGGTTACGGAGGCGCTTCAGTAATGCATTTGCTGGCTGGATTAAGCAAGCTTGGCAAATTTTTTCTACCTAAATCTATTGCAGAATTTATAGATAAATATTCCTTAACGCTCTCAAAAGCTGTCAACGTCGCTAATTACACTTATAAAGGTATCGAAGCGCTCGCTGGTAAACGCGCTTGGGAGGGCATAGCGCGGCTAGCTTATTCAGCGATAGTACCTTTTGTGCCCCTTGAATCTGTTTTTTCAGCTTCGGGAATTAGTAGCGGGCTTACTATGATGGAACAGGCTCAGAGACACAAGCTCAAGCACTTAGCTCCAGCTCAAACTCTTAGCGAAGATCTCAAAAGAAATTTTTCTGCCTTCAAAGAAATGTGCCTAGAATCCATTCAGGGATTACCTTTTATTAGCAAAAATCCAAAAGTTTTTGTAAGTCCTTCAAAAGAGCAAGGGCACTCGATGTTTTTCTGTGCTTGGGGAAATTTTGTAGGAGCGATACTCGGATTTTTTGCAGGCAATAACCATAGCAGTCCTATTGGCAAGTTAGCTTCTTTCTTCAGAAACGCTGGTGGAGTGGGTTGTGACTGGGCTAAATTTATTCACCCAGATATTAATAACAAAATTTCTGCGATATTATATCTGGGTGTTTCTGGTTTTGATTTTGCTAAATCATTTACCAATGACGCTAGCGCCAATATTATGAGTCACTTTAGTTTAGCTTTAAATAATTTTGCTAATTACTACTACGTAAACACCACCAAAACCACTACTGATGGGGAGTTTAAAGACTATGAAGTTCAGCAAGAGTTTAAGGCTCAGCCCCAATTCACACCACTAAACATGCCTCGACTTCAGTTTTCATAGAAGCTAAAGCTTTATTAGCAAAGTATTCATATCTCAGTTTTTTATTTTTGCGCAGACTCGGATCTAATTTTTCAGGCTCAGGATTTAGTAAGCCCCAATTAGAATTTATGGGCTGAAAGTTTTTGGGATCAGCGTGACTCACATAATGACACAAAGCTCCAAGCATAGTGTCTCGCGCTAGGGGAGCGGGTTTAAGCCCTTTTAGCTGAGCAATAATAGCGCGCGCTGTGACTATGCCTGTAGCGGCACTTTCTGTATAACCCTCGACGCCTGTGATTTGACCAGCAAAATAAATCTTGGGATTAAAACGCAGATTTAGATTGGCATCCAAGAAAAGCGGAGAGTTGATAAAAATATTTTGGTGCATGACTCCGTAGCGAACTATTTCAAGATTCTCCAGACCTGGGATCATCGAAAAAACTCGCTTTTGTTCTCCCCACTTAAGATTGGTCTGGAAGCCGACCATGTTATAAAGAGAACCGACCACATTATCCTGACGCAACTGCACCACTGCATAAGGTTTTTTGTCGGGATAACGAGAATCGCGCAGACCTACTGGTTTTAGAGGACCAAAAGTAAGAGTCTTCATACCCCGATCAGCGATTGCTTCTACGGGCATACAGCCCTCAAAATATCTCATAGACTCTTTTTCAAAATCCTTAAGAGGAGCTCGCTCAGCACTTATAAGTGCCTGATAAAAATTTTCAAAATCAGTTTTAGAGTAAAAAGGACAATTTATATAATCACCTTCAGAACCCTCTTGCAGACCTTTATCGTAGCGAGAAGCTCTAAAAGCAATATTCATATCGATAGACTCTTCATTTACTATCGGAGCCGCGGCATCAAAAAAATGTAGAAATATATTTTGGGAATTTTGATTCTGAGACAAAAGCTTATTTATTCCATCCGCTAAAGAGGGCGCGGTGAGCGGGCCGCTGGCGATCACAAGAATATCATCAGGAGAAATATTTTCAAGATCCTTAGCTGTGAATTCTTGGCGAATGATTTTAATTAGAGGCAAAGATTGGATAGAATTAGTAACTTCTTGAGCAAACACTATTCTATCTACCGCCAAAGCCTGTCCAGCAGGCACTTTTGAGCGAAGAGCCGATCTAATAATCAAACTATCAAAAGCTTGCATCTCATGAAT
>JBILGG010000037.1:0-8112 GCA_044351165.1 Candidatus Caenarcanales bacterium
ATCAGAGCTCAAAAGCATGCTATCACAAGAGTGCTTGAACAGCTTGCTAGCGAGTTTAAACAAATAAAAACAGTAACTATTAATTTTAATGATGGCTCGACTAACGTGATCCTTGGTGATGAAACCCACATCATTAAAGGCTCTGGCATGATATTAGAAAGTTTTGGAGATCTAAAACTTAAGATTTCTACTACTAGTTTTTTTCAGGTGAATACCAGTCAGTTTTTAAAAATTATTGATCTCATAAAAGATCACGTCTCCAGAAGCGAGCTTCCTAAAAGGGTTTTAGATCTTTATTGTGGGATTGGTACTATTTCGCTGAGTTTAGCTAAATCTATACCAGGGCTAAAAATTATTGGTGTCGAGGAAGTGAGCTCCGCGATCGAAAACGCTAGGTTAAATGCGAAGATTAATTCTATTGAGCATGCGGAATTTGTTTGTATCACAGCTGAGGAGTTTTTTGCTCAGGCTGGTTTTGGGCGCACTAATTTTGCGCATGCTGAAAATTCTGGGCAAGCTAACCCTGCGCAAACCAAGATGCTGTCTGATTTAGATCTAGATTGCGTTATTGTCAATCCACCACGCAAGGGCTGTACCAATTCAGTTTTGGAGGCGATAGCTACAAGCTCAGTCAGGGAGCTGATTTACGTGAGCTGTAATCCGACTACTTTGATTCGTGATATTAAGTTTTTGGAGAAGCATGGTTATGCCCTTAGATCTATAAAAGGGATTGATATGTTTCCGCATAGTTATCATTTTGAGACTCTGGCGATAATAGCGAAAAAATAGTCCAATGTTTTTAATAAGCGGATTCCGTCTCAAAACGTTGTTTTAAGTAAATCCTTACCTAGCTCTAGCGTAAACTTCTTGCTGAAGGGCTTTTGGATCAGCAGGCACGTGTGATTGTGATCCATGCTTGTATAAAAAATATCCAGCTGATGCGATCATCGCAGCATTATCAGTGCAGTATTTTAGAGATGGAACTATTAGATTAAATCCATTTTCTGGAGTAAACTCTTCTTTAAATTTAGCTCTAATAGCGGAATTGGCGGCGACTCCTCCAGCTAGTACTATTGAGCGAAGTTGAGTGTTTTGGCTTGCAAGTAAAACTTTTTCAAACAGAGTTCTTGCGATACACTCCTGAAAAGCTTTTGCTATTTGGGCTTTATCGCTCTCCCATTGTTCTGGTGAGATTTTTTCTTTTAGGCGTAGTACGGCAGTCTTGAGTCCAGAAAAACTAAAATTATAATCGCCCACTTTTGGGACAGGGAAGCGATAGGAGCCAGTATCTGTAGCTGTTTGAGCAAGCTTATCTAAATGAGGACCCCCTGGATAAGCCAAGTCCATAAGGCGTGCTACTTTATCAAAAGCCTCTCCAGCAGCGTCATCTACAGTCTCACCCATGATCTGCATATTAGTAAAATCAGGCATAGCTATTACCTGAGTATGTCCGCCACTTGCCAGCATGCACAAAAAAGGTGGCTCTAAATCTGTCTCCAAAAAATTAGCGCAAACATGCCCGTAGAGATGGTTTACAGGTATGAGGGGCTTTTGGTGGATCCAAGCAAGAGTCTTGGCCACATTGAAACCTACCATTAGTGAGCCCACTAAGCCCGGTCCCTGAGTGACGGCGATTGCTGTAATATCTTTTATTGTGATTTGGGCTTCTGCTAGAGCGTCGTGAATTAGTCTGTTAATAGTCTCAAGGTGCATTCTAGACGCCACTTCTGGAATTACACCGCCCCATTGTTTATGCTTGAAAATCTGTGAAAAAACTTTTGAGCTCAGGGCTTGACGGCCGTCTTTTATTACAGCTACTGCCGTTTCATCACAACTAGTCTCTATGCCTAATACGATCATCCTGAGTTATAATATTACTATGTCTGAATTAACAAATATAGAAGCGGTTATTCTTGATAAAGACGGAGTTTTTGTGAATTTTCACAAGCTCTGGCTCCGCATGATAGCTTACAGAGCTCAGTTGATAGCTGAGCGCGCGGCTGAGACCTCGGAAATGCTAATTAAGATTAGGACCAATTGTATTCGTGCGATGGGTATCGATGAAGATGATGAAGCAATCGATCCTTATGGTCCTTGCTCATTGCCTGCTCAAGAAGTGAGAGTGGCTCTTGCGACTGCTTTATTTATCACTTGTAACGAGCTTGATCCTACATATAGTTGGAGAACGGCTTTTATGGTAGTCGATGAATCCATGAATCAAGCAAAAAACGAATTGAGCTTAGTTGATCTCAGTGAGCCTATTCCAGGCTCTATAGAAAAAATCCAAGACCTAGCAAAATCTGGTTTTAAGATCGGTGTTTTTACTTCTGATTCCACCGAAAATATTAATGCTACTCTTGAAAAATTTGGTATCAAAAATTTGATTTCTGTAATTCAAGCAGGCGAAGTTAAGACCCAGGCTCTTTATGAAGAACTCTGCCAGAAATTAGGAGTAAACCCTTCTAAAACCCTTTTGGTGACTGATTCTCCGATCGATCTTAGCGTGGCACATAATGCTGGTGCTAAAACTGTTGCGGTGCTTTCAGGCGTGATTGAAGCAAGCTCAGCTAGTTCTATGACTAAAGGCATCGCTGATCAAGTGATTCAATCTCTTGCTGAATTGAATATTAGTAATCCAAAAAAAGTAAAAGCTTGAGTTCCTTTACTGACCAAGTTTTAGAAATATATAGTGATGGAGCGTCTAAGGGCAATCCAGGCAGAGCCTCTATAGGTGCGGTTTTGATCTTAGAGGGCAAGGAAGTTGCGCAAGTTTCAAAATCTATCGGAATCGCTACTAATAATATTGCTGAATATACCGCTTTGCTTGAGGCTCTAAAACTAGCTGGGCAAATGGGTTTTACCCGAATTCACGTAAAAGCTGATTCGGAATTAATGATTCGCCAATTAAACGGTATCTATAAAGTAAAAAATCCCGATATAAAAGTTTTGTTTGATCAAATAGTTTTACTAAAGATGGATTTTTCGACAATTTCGTTTACTCATGTGCCTCGCGAGCAAAACAAAAGAGCAGATTTTTTGGCTAACAAGGCTCTCTAATTAGTAATTAGTAATTAGGATACTCTTCCTGGAAGCTAATAGGCATCTCTTGATATTTAATAAAATTAGGATCTTTAATAATTGGATTAGTTGGATCTGAAGGGTTGTAATTACTGTAAGTGATAGGGCGCTCAACATAGCTTGGAATGGCTCTTTCCTGCTTGTACGTATCGTAGTCTCTTTTGTTTGCTTTAGCGCGGTTACGAGCAACGATAAACGAACCGATATGTGGAATTACTCCCAGACCGTAAGCCCATGTAAGATTATGCTGATCAAAATTACCAGGATAATTAAGAGGCGCAACTGCATCTAGTGGCATATAATCTAAGTAATCAACTACTAAACTTCTTTTTGATTTTGGCTTATTAAAATCACTATTATAGCCCCATCCAGCTTTTAACTGTTTGTGGTCTTGCCTGTCCCCAAGTGGTCCGCTGGCGGCATAAGGATCTATTCTTCCACCAGTGATATAACCTTTATCAAATTGTTCTCTATAAACTAAATCTTGTGTCTCTGGTGGAATTAAGTCAGGGTTTGGTTTTTGGAGGTCTGCATTTAGCTCTATGTTTCTAACTAAATCTCCGTTAGGTGTGTAAAGCCCTGTAAAGCCATTGTTTTGTTTGAGTATAACTTCATCTGCTTCGGTTTTTTTGATAGTCTCTTGCCAGTTATCAGTAAAACTAACTTCTATAACTCTCTTACCATGCAGGACTCCGCGCTCTCTATCGCTGATTTCGGCGGCTTTTAGACCCACAAGTAAAATCACATTTTCATCATAGACTGCTATATTATTGGCCCATGCCAAATTAAAATTTAAAAAGATAATTATTAAACAAAAAAACCTAGTCATTTTCTCCCCGATTTTTATAGATTAAGTCTAATACTTTTAAGTTATCAAATGGTTAAGCAGATTCTGCTTGGGAATTAGGCTTTAAAGCCAGTTCTAAAACAATCTAGACGCACTAGAAAAGAAATTAGCAACGCTTGTAAAAAATATAGGTAGAATCAAAATCCAGGTAATAATGCCTAAGCAAGGCTTAATGGTGAAGCTGATTTGGAAGGCATTGATCTGCGGAGATGCTCTTGAAATCAAGCCGAGCACCAGATCGTTAACTAAAATAGTTAAAACTACAGGACTTACTAATATAAAGCCCATGCTGATTATATCCCCGCACAAATGAATAATCTTGTTTACATTAAAATTTATGCTTGGATTAAAAATCGAAAAACTATCTATGCTGTTAGCTAGTCCAGTTATCAGCATTTCAGGTCCACCGATACTAAAAAAAATAACAATAGAAAGCATCCCCAAAAACTTACCCATAATCGTAGTTTGACTGCCAAGGCTGGGATCAAACATCTGCGCCGATGAAAACCCCATCGCCGCATCCATCATTTCACCAGCGGCTGTAACCGTTACGAATAGTAGGTTTGCGGTAAATCCCATAATAAAGCCTAGGATTATATTAGCCATGATAGCGTAAATCATCGAGAAGCCTGTCTCTGGGATGGTTTGACCGGCAAGCTTGAAATTCAAAAGAGCAGTTAAAAACATCGAAAAGCCAATTCTAAAATGTGATGGAATACTCTTGTGCGAAAATACCGGAGCAAAATGTAAAAAAGAAAGTATTCTTACCAGAAGTAAACCAAGTCCCACAACGCTAATGCCAAGACTATCAAAAAGATCTTGCTTGTAAAGATTGGTGAATAATTCCATTTTTACTGGGCTCCGACAGGCTCGTTAAAATTACTTTTTAATCTATTGACAGCATCGCTTAAAGAGCGGCGTTCAGGCTCTACTCTAGGAGTGGTTCTGACTGGAATCACACTCTCTGCTGGTGCAGTCGCGACAGGAGCAGGAGCGGGCGCTTGACGCGCGGGCTGAACAGCAGGCTGACGCACAGGCTGTTTAACAGGAGCAGGTGCAGGCGCTTGGCGCGCAGGTTGGACAGCCGCAGGAGCAGGAGCGGGCGCTTGACGCGCGGGCTGAACAGCAGGCTGACGCACAGGCTGTTTAACAGGAGCAGGTGCAGGCGCTTGGCGCGCAGGTTGGACAGCCGCAGGAGCAGGCGCAGGCGCTTGGCGCGCGGGCTGAACAGTGACTGGAGCTTGGCGCGCGGGAAGATCTTGTTTTTTGAGGTTAGGGTTTTCGGTTTTGATCTGCATCGATGGTTTACCGAGCCTATCAAGTCCGCTCTGGGATTGGTTTGAGCGAGCGAGTTCTGGTTCGTTTATTTCGCCTTCTGAGATTTTGCTGCCACCAGGTTTTGGGATATTCATCTCTTCAAGTTCAGCAGGCGGTCTAGGCGCGTCCAGAGCTTGACTCTCGGGCTTGCGACTAAGAAAATTATTGCGCGGTTTTACATATGAGCCCAGAGAAGGCACGAGCTTAAAAGCTCGTTGCAGACTATCACTGGTGTATTTGGTGAGATATTGAAACATATAAAATCCAAAAACAATCAAGGCAAGAAATAGTCCGATAATTTTTACAGCAGAAGCTAGAGTCTGCTCCTGGACTTGGGTAGCGGCTTGAATCACGCCTATCACCAGTCCTAAAACTGCCGCCAAAATTACCAAAGGTCCTGAAATAAACAGTATGGTAAAAAGTCCTTCTCTAATTGTTTGTGGCATCCAGTCCATATCTATATCCTAATACTAATGAAAGCTTTGGGCGAGTCCTTTGACAATTAAATCCCAGCCATCTATCGCGACGAACATCATAATCTTAAACGGCAGAGAAATAATCGTAGGCGATAACATCATCATACCGAGCGCGAGAAGAATGTTTGCGACAATTAAATCTATCACTAGAAACGGCACAAAAACCAAAAAGCCGATTTGAAAAGCTTTTCTTAGCTCGCCTAATAAATAAGAGGTGCAGAGCTCGCGCGCTTTAATTTCTTCGGGAGTTTTTGGGAAGGGCTCTCTGCTGAGCTCATAAAAAAATCTCAAATCTTTTGTTTCGACATTTCGCATCATATGATCTGACAAAATCACATAGGTCTTGTCAAGTGCTGCTGGCAAGCGGATTTGACTGTTAGCAAGTGGAATCAAAACATCCTTATTGAGCATATTCATCTCAGGACCTAGAACGTAACCAGTAAGCACTAAGCTAAGTCCCACTAGGACCATTGTTGGCGGTGCGTTTTGAGTACCAAGAGCTTGGCGCAAAAGTGACAGCACTAAAATTATTCTCAAAAACGGTGTCATAGTGACGACCATAATCGGTAAAAAACTTAGTAAAAAAAGTAAACCAACTATTTGTAAACTTGGTTCAAGATCAGGAAGTAATTTTGCTAGCGAGTCCATGGGGTTATAATCCTAATATTCCCTTTTAATACTAATTACGAAACCTTCTAGATAATTCCGCGCTTAGGAGTAAAGTTTTTTGTAAATCCAGTAGTTATTAAAAACCTTTTTAACATAATTGCGGGTTTCTTCGTAGGGAATACTCTCGATAAACTCATCTGCGTCTCTAAAAGACTCAAACTTGTTTTTCCATAATTTAACTACTGTGGGGCCAGCGTTATATGAAGCAACAGCAAAAATTATATTATTATCAAACTGCGCAAACACGCTCTCCATGTAGTTTACACCGAGTTTGATATTAGTATCAGGCTGGTATAAATCATGAATTCTAGGAGGGCGCATATTAAGGCTCTTGGCGATCGCCTTTGCGGTGTAAGGCATGACTTGCATCAAACCCACTGCCCCAGCCTTACTGACTATGGTTTTTTGGTAGCGCGATTCTTGTTTAATCAAGGCGTGCACCAGCATTGGATCTATTTTTAGATTTTTGCTAACTTCGTCTGTGATTATATCTGCGTAAGCAAGAGGATAAGCGTACTGGAATTTTACATCTTGAAAATCTAAAGCCTCTGATTCGGGGATGGCGAAATAGGCTGTGCTAATGGCTTTTAGGTTATCTCCGCTCATTGCATATAACCACATTTTAAAATCTTTATCGGATTTGATCTTGTTACTATCCATTAAGCTTATGACAAAATCAAATTGCTTAATGGTACAAAGCTCTTGAATGTCTCTTCCAAACTTGGTTCCAATAGTTTTTAGATCATAGATTTCTGGCCACTTCCAGCTGGGAACTGCAAAAAAATCATTTGCCTTAGGAAGTTTAAACCATTCTGGATTTTTGGCATCCAAAATCATTTGAGCTCTTTGGCTGTAATAGTCTCTTGGATGAGCAATTATTAGGTTATGCAGAATTTCTTTTGCAGCTTCTTGGCTATAGATCGCTTGCTCTTCACTAAGCTCAGGATCCTCATCCTCAGTGGCTTCTATGGTTTCTGAGTCATCTATTACTTCGGTATGATAAAGGTGGATTTTAGCTGACCAAAAAGCAACAAAAGCGTGCGAGTTAGTCTCTGGATATTTAGACCAGTGGTCTTTTGCGATTCGCAGAGCTCCGTGGTGACTGCCCCGCTCATATTCCTTCCAAAACACTCTGGCCATGCTCTCTGCAGCGTAAAAGCTATCAGGATAAAGGTCATAAATTTTTTTGTAATCTAATTTTTCACCAGTTCTCTTAGCGATTTCCCAGAGAATTTTGTCTTCAGCTTTTGGGACATTGCCAGATAAAATGGAGAGGATTTCGAGATTGGTTTCTTTGTTGTTAAGGGCTGTAAGTAAGTCTATGAGATCGACAGCGAGCTTACTGTCTTCGACTTTTGGAATAAAATCCAAAAGAAGTTTGGTCGCTTCTACTAATTTTCCAAGCTTAATAAGTGATTCTGCAAAAGCTCTGATATAAAGATCAGGCTTGTCCATACCGGGAGCAAAAAATCCTACCGCTGTAGCGTAATCTTTTGCGTGATAAAAACTTAGGGCGATGTAGTTTCTGTAAGCATTAAACACAGCGCGCTCTTGATCAGGCAGGCTTAGAATCTGCTGAGAGACAAGGGTTGCAAGGCTTCCGCTGGGGCTCTTGGTGAGATAGTTTATAAGTCTTTGGTTGCGCTCCTCAGTATCCTTGGTGAAATTAGCTAGGTAGTATTCTGCTCCTAAAGCCTCTTGGCTATTTGGGAAGTTTTTTTGGAC
>JBILGG010000038.1:0-8105 GCA_044351165.1 Candidatus Caenarcanales bacterium
AAGACAGCAAGAGATTTTTTGAGTGCTTGAGTCTTAGACCAGATATCGGCGCTAATTTTTCTTAGCTTGGTAACACCCATCAAACATAGATAGATAGACGAACAGATGGCGTGCAAAGATTGATTGGTGCAAATATTCGAGCTTGCTCTATCTCTCTTGATATGTTGTTCGCGCGCTTGAAAAGTAAGCACGAAGCCCATATTACCGTTTCTATCGGTAGTCTTACCGATAATTCTTCCAGGGATTTGACGGACATGCTCTAACTTGCAAGCGATAAATCCTACCTGGGCGCCACCGTAATGCACAGGATTACCAAAAGATTGAGCCGAGCCGCAAACGATAGAAGCCCCTAGGCTAGCGAGTTTGGGCGCACTAATCATACTAAATGCTTCAGGAACCACCACGATCAAAAACAGATTTTTTTCAGCAATTAATTTTTTTAGAATAGTGAAGGTATCCTTGCTGATAACTTCCCCATAAAAATTAGGGTTTTGGATCACAAGAGTTTGGTTGTCGGGGATATCAGAGATATTGTCATAAAAGTGATATTTAATATCCAGCGGCTCTATATAGTTCTTGGCGACTGCGATGTACTCAGGATGTATATGACGCGAAAAATAAACATCACGATTTTTTTCAAGTCGCCACGACATGGTGACAGCCTCAGCCATCGCCGTAGCCGCGTCATACATCGACGCGTTAGCGATCTCCATGCCCGTTAGATCGGTGATATAGCTTTGGTACTTAAAAACCGCTTCAAGAGTGCCTTGCGAGACCTCCGGCTGGTAAGGAGTGTAAGCTGTCATAAACTCACCGCGCGAGCTTAAGGACTTCACAAGAGCCGGCACATGATGCTTGTAACAGCCGGCACCCTTAAAATCAATAAAAGTTTTGGGTGAGTTTTTCCTAGCTAGCTCATCAAAATATCTAACCAGCTCCCACTCTTCATAACCAGATTCCAGATTTAATTCACGGTTAAGAAGCAGGTTTTCGGGCACATCGATAAAAAGTTCATCGATAGATTTGACCCCAATTTTTTCAAGCATTTGCTTTTTTTCTGTGTCGTTTATTCCTAAATATGGCATATTATAATTTTACTCCTCTGAGCCCTAGTCCGCTCATGGTATTATCTTGCTGTTCCCAAAAAAACATACCTAATTGATATAATCATCACTCATGAAAGTTTTAGAAGCTATCGAATCCCGTAGATCGGTCAAGTCATACGATCCTAGTCACAAGATGACCGAAGAAGAAATCAAGCAATTACTATCTTGCGCAATACTCTCTCCGACTTCGTTTAACATCCAGAACTGGAGATTTTTAGTTATCACCGATCCGAGTATCCGCGCAAAAATAAAAGACGCTTCTTGGGGTCAAGAGCAAGTAACAAACGCATCGATATTGATCTTGGTTTGTGCCGATCTAAAAGCTTGGGCCCAAGAGCCTGAGAGGTACTGGAGAAACGCTCCAAAAGAAACTCAAGAAATGATAGTACCGATGATAAAAAGATTTTACGAAAACCAGTCACAGCTTGAAAGAGATGAAGCGATGAGATCGGTCGGTTTATCAGCGCAAACTATTATGCTAGCGGCTAAAGAGCTGGGATATGATTCTTGCCCAATGATTGGTTTTGATCCTCTAAAAGTAGGAGAGATAGTGAATCTTCCTCAATCATTTGTACTAGGTATGATGATCACTGTTGGTAAAGCTTTAGCGCCTGCTAAGCCAAGAGCCGGTCAAATAGACTACTCCGAAATAGTGTTTCGAGATAAATTTTAAGTAGTTCATAACTCTGATGACCGATAATTATCAATAAGGGTAATTGCATTGAAAAAATTTTTTATAGTTTTATTTTTTATTCTCATCTCAAAACCAGTGATGGCCGCAGATGCACATCTTGTTAGCTTAACAAAACTAATAAGTAAGTATTTTAATCAATCCAGCCCAAAATCTCTAGTCAGCATGATTAGCGATCTTGAAGAAGAACTTAACAGCACTAATCCTGAAGACTCAAAAATTTTTTCTCGCAAAGCAATCAAAATATATCTAAAACAAAAATCTCTAGCAAAATCTCTCTTAAGATTTAAGCCCAGCTCCTCTGCTAGACCTAAGCTTAAGCAATTAAATTTTAGGCTTAGAGAATTTGACCAAAGCCTAAAAACCTCAACAGATCTAACTCTTACAGAAAATACAATAACTAGCGAACAGATGGAGATAAAAGACGATATAGATGAAATAATGACTGTTCTTGAAAATGATATTGGTATTCTAAAACAATCACTTTTAAATTATCCGAATGACTCTGGCGTGTTTGGAATTACAGAAGAAGTCTATGGAAACTGTATGCCTACTGTCGATTCATCAAAAACAACTTGCTTTTCAGAAATAAGATCGATGGATTTAGTAATTCGCGAACCAGCCTCCATTAGAGACTTTGATGGGACGGGAGCTTTGGTAACACCGCCAGAGTTAGTAAGCAAAATTAGCTCTGACGAAAACGGTTACTTCGAATTTAATTTAAACCCGGGCTTGTATAGTATTCTAGTTGTGCAAGGCGATCAAGAGTTTTGCACTAGCGGATTTTCTGAAGATGGCTTAGCTTGCCTAATCAAAATAGAAGAATCCTCAAAAACATTTTTTAAATCTATCCTTGATAACGCCGCTTGGTAATGCCGATATAAATCCTTAATCCTCAGCAAAGCCTCTGCGCATGGTATTTTCGGTGATTGTTTTTTCTTGAACAAATTGCAATAAATAATTAGGTCCACCGGCTTTAAAACCTATGCTTGAATTTTTTAAGCCACCAAATGCTTGCCTAGAGACGATCGCACCTGTACAAGGACGATTGATATAAAGATTACCCGTTACGAAATGATCAATAGCTTGCTTGATATTATGAGGGCTTCTAGAATACAGACCACCAGTTAATCCAAAACCATTATTGTTTGCAATAGATAGAGCATGATCAAAACTAATAGCCTTAAAAACCACTAAAACTGGTCCAAAAATCTCATCCTGAGCGAGTTTGGACTCTTCAGAGATATTTATAAACACAGTAGGACTAACGAAATACCCAGATTCAGGAAGTTCCAAGTCACCGATCAAAAGATCAGCTTCTTGCTTACCGATATTAATATAATTATTGATTTTTATTTGGGCATTAGCGTCTATAACAGGTCCCATATAACACTGTCCATGAGATGGGTCTGTGATAATAATCTCAGGTAAGCTTTGTTTAAGCCTTGCTAAAAACTCAGCATAAATATTTTGATGAATAATCGCACGGGAAGCCGCCGAACATTTCTGTCCAGAGTATCCGAATGCTGAATAAATCAAACCCGGTATCGCTTCATCCAGATCAGCGCTTTGATCGATAATTACAGCGTTCTTGCCGCCCATTTCAGCAATCACTTTTTTTGGAGGACGAGCTAAACCAGCTTTTTGATAGATACTCATGCCTACTTCATTTGAGCCAGTAAAAGCTATTAATTTAACATCGGGATGTTCTACCAAATAATTACCCACAAGCTTACCTTCACCTGTTATGAGATTTATCAAGCCTAGGAATTGATGCAAGCCCTTCTTAGATAGAACTTTATTAAAGATCTTCACAAACTCAAAAGCTATTAATGATGTTTGGGCAGAGGGTTTTATAATCGCTGAATTAGCTGTAGCAAGCGCGGCCCCGGTCATTCCCACAAGAATAGCAAGCGAAAAATTCCAAGGTGGAATAATAGCACTCACGCCATAAGGTTGATAAATATTATAATTTTTTTCACCAGGTAAAGACCGGAGTCTATCTCCAGCAAACAAATCTAAACTTTCTTGCGCGTAATAATTTAAAAAATCAACAGCCTCTGAAACCTCTCCATCTGCTTCCATCCAGGGTTTGCCAGCTTCTAAGCAGAGTAAAGCAATTAGGCGAAAACGATTGTTTTCTAATTCATGAGCGACCTCAGCAAGAAGATCAGCTCTTTTAGTGTGATCCCATTGAGACCATTTTTTTTGGATTTCTTTAGCTACATTAATTGCTTTATTACAATCTTGCAGGGAAGCATAACTAATATGACCTAATGCCTGAGCGGGCTTTGCAGGATTAACAGATTCAAAAAATTTATCAGAGAATATTTTTTGATCCCCAATTAAGCATGGATATTTTTGAGGAGTTTTAAATTCATTATTGAGATTTTTGATTTCGAATTGAATCTTAGTATGATTTATCGGTTTTGAAAAATCTAGATTCGCTATATTCTCAAACCCAGTCTCCATAATTACTTTAGGCAAATCAAAACTTTTTTCATTGGGATCTTGCAAGAGTAAATCCTCAGAACTACCATCCAAAAATCCCTGTCTCAAAAAAGAATCATTTGCGGTATTTTCCAGCAATCTTCTAACAAGATATGACATGCCCTGGACTAGATCGCCGTAGGGAAGATAGATACGCAAGGTATAAGAATTTTCAGAAAAATAATCTTTTAGCTCATCAAGCATGCCATAAAGCATCTGAAATTCAAAAGCTGATTTGGGAATGTTTTTTTTCAGAGCATAATTTATAGCATGAGCCAGAGAGCGCACATTATGACTAGCTAAAGCCGGTCTTACGACATTATAGTTATCAAGCAGAATCTCAGAGAGCTTTTCGTAATTTATATCAGATTGAAATTTTTGAGTAAAAACAGGACAATCCCAATTTTGTTGTCTGGATTTGGCGTATTCATAGTCCCAATAAGCACCCTTTACTAAACGAATTGAGATTGAAGATTTACGTTTTTTAGCCCATGAAATCCAGTCCTCGAGGTCTTTTTGGCTATCTTTTAGATAAGCCTGGACAACAATACCAGCTCCTGTCCAAGATCTAAACTCATCTTCCATAAGAATTTCTTTTAGAATCTGAAAATAAAAATCTTTCCAAAAATAATGCTCGGTATCAATATTAATCGAAGCATTAGAATTAATTGCCAATCTAAACAGCTCTCTGAGCTTGTTTGAAAGATTTTGTTTTTTGATATCAAAATCCAAAACATTTATATGCGGTTCAAGTGCTGAGAGCTTAATTGATAAATGAGCAGAGGGAATTTCTTGAATTAATTGCTTATAATCACCAAAATATTTATCCGCTTCTTTTTTATTTAAAGTCAGCTCCCCAAGCAAATCCAGAGTATATAACTGACTTTTCAAGCTAAGTCTTTTTATGCTTTGTTTAGCTTGCTGGATATTTGATCCACAAATAAAAGTTTTTGCTAATTCTTTTACAGAAAAATTTATAACCCAATCCATAAACTCCCTAATAATCGGGGTTTTAGCCGCCAAAAAACTTGGTGCATATAAAAATGATTTACCCTCTTGAAGGTATTGTAAAAAAATATCAAGTCTTTGATCTTTTGTTTTTAGGCTAGGAAGCACATCCACGAACCTAAATAACTGAGTTTGAAGTTTTTTATTTTGGATGGATATTTTTAAAACTTGATTTTTAAGCCACGCAAACTTAAACAAATTAGTTTTTTTACTTCGTTTTTTTATATAACGAAATAGCTCTTTTCCGACTTGCTGATCTGAATAGTTAGTCATAACCATACATTAACTTTCTACCCAATATTATAAGTGTTTAAGCAAGAAAAAAATGGCTATATAAAGCCATTTTCAGGCAGGTTTAAAATAACAAAAAAATGGGAATAATGTATTTATTAGTGCGTTTGTAGGTAGGCTAGGGTGATAATTAAATATTTTACATCGGAAGCTTTGAGCGGCCGTTTATATTTGCGTTTGATGGCTATATTTTTTGTAGCTAATTGTTTTTCGGTACAAGCCATTACTGTTACTACTATTGGTGGTAATTCTCAAGCTGGTTTAAATACAGGCTTACAGGCTTTTTCATCCATGAACTCGCCTCGAGGACTGGCTTTTGATGACGATGACAATATTTATGTTAGTGATTATGAAAATCATATTTTAAAAATTGACTCTATTGGCAATCTTAGTATTTATGCAGGTTCTGGGGACGCTAGTTTTAAAGATGCAAGTGCTTATAATGCACAATTTAACCAACCACAGGCTCTTGCTTACTACAAAAATAATCTTTATATCGCAGATACTTATAATCACTGCATTCGAAAACTCAATCTTAAAAACCGCTTGGTAACTACAATAGCAGGTCAACCAGGGATACCTGGTTTTGTGGACGGATATCCTGATCAAGCAAAATTTAATATGCCATCAGGTATCGCTGTCGATGCTGAAGGGAATTTATTTATTTCTGATACTCTAAATCGCAGAGTTAGAAAAATCGATAACAGCGGAAAAGTATCGACTATAGCTGGAAGCGGCAAAAACGGCTTTTTTGATGGACCAGCTCTAAATGCAGAATTTAGAAAGCCTCTGGGGATAGCTATTAACGCCCAAGGAGAAATTTTTATATCCGATCGCGACAACTGCAGAATCAGAAAACTCTACCAAAAAAATGGAAT
Organism: Candidatus Caenarcanales bacterium; assembly: GCA_044351165.1. Classification (GTDB taxonomy): domain Bacteria; phylum Cyanobacteriota; class Vampirovibrionia; order LMEP-6097; family LMEP-6097; genus JBEAYS01. The sequence goes on from JBILGG010000038.1 coordinate 6,465, forward strand.
CCCAGTCATTGAAACAGTTATAGGAACAGGAATGGTCGGTGACAAAAGTGGATTTGCGGTACTTGCTCAGCTAAATATGCCTGAGGATATAAGTTTTGATCATCAAGGTAATTTATATATTTCAGATACTGGCAATCACAAAATCAAAAAATATAATCCTATAAAATCAGAAGTACTAGAAATAGCAGGATTAGGGAAAGCTGGTTACGCTGACAATAAAAGCTCAGAATCCGGTTTTAATGCACCTTCTGGCTTAAGATTCAATTCAGCTGGTGAACTTATTATTGCCGATACAAAAAATAATTGTGTGAGAAAAATTAGCTTTGGAAATTTAAAAAATAATTTTGAAGTAAACACTATCGCTGGTAAGAATACATCCGGCTCAAGAGACGGCTCACTAGGACTCGCTGAATTAAACAAACCAAGCTCTATCGCTAAAGATTCGATCGGCAATTTTTATATCGCTGATACCGAAAATCACCTAATTAGAAAACTTGATAGAAACGGCAATTTAACAAGGTTTGCGGGATCTGTTCAGGGCTATGAAGATGGCGATGCTACTAAAGCGAAGTTTTCATTTCCAGAAGATATAATCATCGACTCGCAGGATAATCTTTTTGTTGCTGATTCTGGTAACCATAGAATTAGAAAAATTTCTAAGACCGGCTCCGTTAGCTCATTTGCCGGTGATGGCTTGCAAGACAATGACGATGGTGGTTTTAAAAACGCCAGCTTTAATTACCCAAAAGCTTTAGCGATCGACGCTCATGACAATATCCTAGTCGCTGATAGCGCCAATAATTCAGTAAGATTATTAATCAAACAAAGCTCTCATGTTTTTACTCTAGCTGGTAACAACAAAGCAGGCTTTATTGACGGACCTGCTCTATCAGCGAGTTTTAATACGCCTGGTGATCTAGTAATAAATCCTCAGGGAGAAATTTTTGTGGCAGACACAAACAATCACGCCATTAGAAAAATTTCAAACAATGGTGGCAATTGGTTAGTGTCTACCATAAGTGGTTTTTTTGGATCTGGTAATCAAGATGGATCCCTAAATCAAGCTAGCTTTAATCATCCTGTTTCTTTAGATTTTGACACTGACGGTAGGCTTTATATTTCAGACAGAGATAATAATAAAATTCGCATGATAGACTTCACTTCATCCCAAACAAGCTCTGTAAGCGGGATTGGAGTACCTGGCTTCCTTGACTCCAGCTTAGAGAGCTCGAGTTTTAATCATCAAGAAAAAATAATTTTTGACCGAGATAAACTTCTGGTCGCTGATGCTAATAACAACAGAATCCGCAAACTATCACTTGAAAAAAACTTCTTGGCTGATTATTCAGCAAGTCCCAATCTTGAAAACAAAAAACCTCTGATAAAACTTGTTAATGATCTTGAATTTGATCAGCAAAATGTTTTTAAAATCCAAGAAGGCAATCCACTAGAATTAAAAGTTTTTGTTTATGATAATGAAGATGAATACAAAAGCGTCGCTAAAACCCAATGGATATCAAATCTTCAAGGCGATCTCACACAAGGTCTAAAATTTAATACCAAAAATCTCAGCGCTGGAAAACACACTATTACGATTATCGCGGAAGACAGCCAGTCTGCCAAAAAATCTCTCAAAATCAA
>JBILGG010000039.1:0-8058 GCA_044351165.1 Candidatus Caenarcanales bacterium
ATTCAATCCAAGCATCAATATCTCTATGGTGGTATTTAAAAAATATTTGACCGAGAACACCGTTGTTTGCTGAGCTACGAGCGATATCTACTTTGATATTGAATTTTTCCTCTAAAAATTCTTCTATTTGGGGCAGGCAGTTATAAACTGCTACTGCAAGTAATGTTAAAACTATCAACCCCACAAGAATATTGATTATTAAGTCCATAATTACCCTTTAGCTTTAGTGTCCTCCACCATGTCCGCCACCCTTTGCTGGAGCTGGTTCTGCTGGTGCCGCTTCTCCGCCTTCTGCGCCATGTCCTCCACCTTCAGGTTTTTCGCTTGGTGGATTAGCTTTCCTAAATGCTTCTCTTGCTTTTTTGCGTCTTAGTTCTTCAAGCGTAGGCAGTCTTGTGCTTTTGCCTTGCGCTTTTGTGATATATTCTTCCGCTTTAAACTGACCTTCTGTTTTTAATTCAGTTTCTTCTAGTCTTTCTTCTTTTACTTGAGCGCCCAGTTCTGCTTCTGGATTCACATATTTAGGTTTTAGATTTTCTTCTTCGCCCTGTTGTAACATTTTTATTGTAATTCTTCTGTTGCCTGCTGACATAGGAACACCTGGATACTTGAGCTGAGTATCAGCGTAACCCTCTACCCGTGAGAATCTTGAGCTATTGACTCCAGCATAAGTTAATCTACTCTTAACAGCAATTGCTCTATCTGTAGATAAATTCCAATTATCATAACTACCGTAGCCAAATTCCTTACTATCAGTGTGCCCCGAGACAACCAGTAAGCTCATTTTGTTTTTTAGAACTTGTGATAATTTATCAATTATTTTTTTGGCTTCTTCTGTTAGTGTCGCTGAGCCGGGATTAAAAGTCTCCATACCTTTTGAGTCTTTGATTTCTATTAAAATCCCATCTTCAAGTAAATTAAATTCAATTTTATTAAGCAGTTCCTCATCAGAACTCATTTCTAGCTCTTTTTGTAATTCGTTTTGAATTGTTTTTTTCATCTCTTCTTTGTTCTGACCAGTGAGAATTAGTTTTTGGTGTTCAAAAAAACTAGAGCCTCCTTCAAATTTGCCAGGGTCGGTAGGTTTTTTAGCCCCACCAAAAATAAATACGTTTCCTTGTATAGGACCAGTTTGTGTGGGTTGTTTGAAATAGCTTGAAATTGCCGCCTTGGAACTTGGATCTACGTTAATTAACCATAAAAGTAAAAACAAACACATCATCGCAGTAACGAAATCTGCGTAAGCTACTTTCCAAGCACCGCCGTGGTGGCCGCCGTGCCCGCCTTTTTTAATAATCTTTTTGATTATTATTGGTTCGTCTTTTAATTCATCAGCCATAGAGCTTCTAGTATCAATATTCCTTGTTTAGGCTGGTCTGCTGAATTTTTCACCTAGGTCAAATGGTTGATTTTAAATAATTTACTTAAGTCTGTAGTTTTAAAGGCCGATTATTTTTATTAGGAGTATGTTTTAACGTTATGAGTACAAATAATATGCAATCAGGACTTGCAAATAAAAAATTTATCAGGAACATGGTCGAAACGGCCAGCCCAATGCAGCTAATAATCTTGCTTTACGATGGGGCTTTACAGTGGTTAGTCATGGCCAAGCAGGAACTAGTAAAAAATAAAGCATCAAAATTACCCAACTGGACAAATTATGCTAACTTCATGGGCAAAGCTCACGATATAGTTACTCATCTTCAAGACAGTCTGGATCATTCGCAAGACCCTGAGTTCTCTGATAAGATTTTTGATTTATATGATTTTATAAAAACATCTATTACAAAAGCTAATGCGTTTAAAAAAGAAGAAGATTTGGACAATGCTTATAAGCTGTTAAAAGATTTAAAAACCACTTGGAAAGAGGCTCTCGATAAGCAAAAGTCTAGCTAAGATCATTTTGACTAGCAAGCAACTAAATTAGCTGTTACTCTAGTCTATGTGCTCGAGCTAAAAAATATTTCAAAATCTTTCGCGCCTTCAAAGCCAGTTTTGAACAATATTAGTTTAGAAATTCAAGATGCTGAATTTTTAGTTTTGGTGGGACCGAGTGGTTGTGGCAAGAGTACGCTCATCAGAATTATTGCTGGTCTTGAACAGCCTGATTCGGGAGCTATTGTTTTTGATGGAAAGGATTTGACGGCTCTTGAGCCCAAGGATCGCAATCTGAGCATGGTGTTTCAAAATTATGCTCTTTATCCTCACAAAACTGTTTTTGAGAATATAGCTTTTCCTTTACAAATAGCAAATCACCCCAAGCAGGATTCTGAACTAGTGGTTAAGAATATTGCCGAGAAGCTTAACATCGCTGATCTGCTGGAACGTAAGCCAGGACAGCTTTCTGGCGGGCAGAGACAAAGAGTCGCACTTGCGCGGGCTCTAGCTAAACAGCCCAGTATTTTTTTGTTAGATGAGCCGCTTAGTAATCTGGATGCTAAATTGCGGATGCAAATGAGGCAAGAATTATTCAAACTCCACAAAGAATTAAATTCTACTTTTATTTATGTGACTCATGATCAAGTCGAAGCTATGACGCTTGGAGACAGGGTCGTAGTACTTCACGAAGGTAGTATTCAGCAAGTGGGAACGCCACAAGAAGTTTATAACAAGCCAGCAAACCCTTTTGTAGCCAGCTTTATAGGTAGTCCTCCTGCTAATCTTTTAAACGCACGCGATTCAAGCAAATGCCTGGCTTTAAGACCTGAGTATCTTTATCTCGATCCTGTTCACGATTCTAAAATCGAAGTCGAGATTTATAATATGGAAATTTTGGGCAGTGAAATCTTACTTTATGGCTTAGTACTTCCTGGTCACCATGATTTTCAAGAGCACCAAAAGCTAATTGCTAAGCTGGATAATAACGATAACTCCCAAACTCTTTATAGCGAGTTTCGGTCTAAAACTAGGTCAAATACTGAAATATCTCAGAGCATAAGTCTTTATTTTGATAAAAATTTGCTATATTGTTTTTAAAGACAGCAATTATGCAAGCATCAGATCCGTTTATATCCAGACAAATCGACCTCAATTTAAATATCGGCCAAGGTTTTGGCGAGCAGGTTTTAGAAAAAGAGCTTTTAGCTTACGCGACTTCGGTAAATGTTTCGACTGGCGCGCATGCTGGAGATCCGCTCCAGATCAATAACGCCATCAAGCTCTGTAAAGAGTTTGAAAACTTATCATTGGGAGCATTGGTCTCTTATCCGGATTTGATGGGTTTTGGAATGCGCAAGATTCAGCTCACTAACGAAGAGCTCAGAGCATCTATTCTGATGCAATTGGGCGCTCTTGCTTCACTCGCTAAATCCCATGGTTATGAGCTTCAGCACGTGAGACCTCATGGCTATCTCTATCAACAAATCGCCCAGAACTACTCTGTCGCTGAAACTCTTGCTAAGGCTATTCAAGAATTTAGTAAGTGGCTAATTTTAGTCGGGCCTGCAAGTAAAGTGCTTGAAGAAGTTGGTGCTTGGACCAATGTGCGTACAGCGTTCGAAGCAAGATTAGATCTTAGATACCGCGCAGATGGCTCACAAATTCCTTTTGAGCTTGAGCATGATGGAGAATTAGATATAGATACTATCGCCCAAAGAGCCAGAGATCTTGTTTATAAGTCTTCAGTAAAAGTAGAAGATGTTGGTGATATCGAGATTAAATATGAGAGTTTACACCTACCAACTAGGCTAAAAAACTCCGTTGAAATCGCAAAATTACTCAGAGGCATGATTTTAAGACCTTTAGCCCTCAAATCTGTAGATTACGAACCATATTTATCAGAATTTATCTAAAACATTAATAAATTATAAAAGCAATTATTTTTGTTAATAATACCCCCCCCCAAATAATTAAATTTCATGTTGATTATTTGAAAAGGTGCTATTATTATATTATCCTTCTAGGGGGAATTTCGGGATAAGATTAAAATAAAAAGGGACTTAAAAAAGTGGTTGAACAATTAATAAAAGATTTGGTTGAAAAATATGTTGAAACTCTTGAAAAAGATAACGACACAGTAAAGGCTTATAGATTAGATCTAGAGAAGTTTGTAGAAGCTTTTGGTGAAAGATACGGCACTGAAATAAAAGCAGATGAACTCAAATCATATCTTGATGGTCTTTCTACTCGCTCTGGAAAAAGAGTCAGCGTCTCCACTCAAAACAGACATTACGCCACTATTAGCTGTTTTTTCAATTGGTTGATCAGACAATCTAAACTTATCGAAAACCCGATCAAAAACGTTCAGAGACGTAAGCCTAATAAAGATGCTGGCGAAACTAACGCAAAAGATATTATTAGATATCTTGATAAAGAAACTATCACTAAGATAATGACTAACGCTAAATCAGATAGAGAAGAGTTTTTGTTTGATTTACTTTACAGCAGTGGTCTTAGAATTTCAGAAGCTCTTGCTCTTAATGTCCAAGATATCCGTAACGGTATCATCCAGATCAGAGCTGGTAAAGGTAATAGAGCGCGCGTGACTTATATGTCTAAGTTCACCGAAAAACTCTTCAAAAAATATCTAGAGAATAGAGTTCCAGATAGATCAGTTTTGTTTAAGGCTAAAAACATCGAAGAAGCTCAGGCTCTCAAAAACGAAGGTGCTTTGTTTACTACGAATAACGGCACTCGCCTAGGTTATCACAGAGCTAATCAATTATTTAAGCAAGCATCTAGAAATATCAAAAATCCAGATGGCACTCCGCTTACTATCCATCAATTAAGACACACCTTCTGTACTGAAAGGGTAGGTCATATTGATATTAGAGTTCTTCAAAAACTTGCTGGACACAGCGATATCAGAACTACTTTGCGTTACGCAAAAGTCGCTGATACAGTGGCTCGCGAACAGTTTGAAAAATTTGATAGAGAGCGTAAAGTTGGATTCGATGATAACGGAGAGTTCAGATTACCGACTCAAGAAGATTTTGAAAAAGCAGAAGCTTTAGTTTAATTGGTATCTCAGAAAAAACTAATTATCATCCCAGGTTCATGTTCGCATGTCTCTAATTGGTTTGATCAAATAGAATTTGCTCGGGCTCAGGGTTTTACGGTGGTTTTCTTGGAGCTGGATGCAGATAGATTTCGTGATTTTTCAGATTGCGCTGATAATTTGTTCCATAAAATTAGCCTGCATCTTAATTCGGATCAAGAGGTAGTGATCTTAGCGCATTCGATGGGATCTATGCTGTTACTTAAGATCCTGAGCGGGTTTCATCACTATACAGCTAAGGATCATTATAGCTATGAAAAAATCATTTCTTCGCGATTGATATTTTTGCAGATGCCTATAAATTTACACAAGAAGATTTATTTGGCACTAAATGTATTTAAAATTTTTGCTTACCCTTTTCAGCTCTTTAACGCTTTTTTTCTAAAAGAAATTTTTGCTTGGCTCTTATTGCTTCCCAAAAGATTAATATTATTCTTGCGGAAATTTAAAAAATTAGATCCAGCTAAAAATTTTTTTGATGTGCTGGATTCCATTATTAATCAGGGTTTGATGCTTAATGGCGTATTAGGTGTTAAGCCTTGGGAGTTTTTTAATTTGGTCAGGTATTATTGGCAGTTTGGAATTTTTACAGCTCAAGGTTTTGATATAGAGTTTGATAAGTATAAGGCTAAGAATTATTTTTTTACCTATGGTGATCCAGATTATTTTTGTGAAGTGGAATCTACACACAAGCTTGCTGAGTTCATGGGCGCAAACCTTACCTACATGCCGTTTAGCATGCATAATCCTCAACATATGTTTTGGTGCCGTGATAAGGTAAACGAGCTGATTACATCGCCATAATGCTATAGCCGCAATCGACGTGAAGTACTTCGCCTGTAATGCCGCCAGAGAGCGGGCTAGCGAGGAACAGAGCTGTTCCGCCAATTTCTTCAACTAGAACATTTCTTTTTAGAGGCGCAACTTCAGCGTGCTTGTTTAGCATCTTGGTGAAGTCGCTAATCCCCCTTGCCGCCAGGGTTTTAACAGGTCCTGCTGAAATAGCGTTGACTCGAATATTATCGACACCTAAATCAGCGGCTAGATAGCGTGTGCCCGCTTCAAGAGCGGCTTTGGCGATACCCATCATATTGTAGTTAGGTACTACTTTTTCGGCGCCTAAATAAGTAAGGGTGATAATCGAGCCGCCGCCTGCTGATTGCATTAGCGGGCGCGCCTTGCGGGCCATTGCCGCTAGCGAGTAAGATGAAACGTCTTGAGCGATGGCGTAGTGATCTCTTAAAGTATCTACGTAGCCGCCTTGCAGGGTTTCGCGGGGCGCAAAAGCCAGGCAATGAACCAAAATATCTAATTTACCCCCAAAAGAACTGGCGATATTTTCAAAAGCAGAATCTAGGCTCTCATCGTTACCGACGTCTAATTCCACTAATTTTGCGTTATCTATAGATCCTTCCAGGGTTTTTTCAACTTCTGGCTTGAGTCTTTCGTTTTGGTAACTAAAAATTATTTCAGCCCCAGCGCTGTGAAGGGCTTGAGCTATGCCCCAGGCGATAGATCTTTTGTTTGCAACCCCAGAGACAAGGGCTTTTTTGCCTTTTAGGATTTTTGGGAATTCTATGGTCGATTGTTCTTCTGTCATGGTCATAAATAATCCTTTGCATTATTTGCAAATAATCTTAAATTTTACCATTTTCTTTGTATTTACTGCTAAAATCATATTGACTATTTACTAGTTATAGGTAATATCACCTAATGCCCGTATTAGAAAAAAATCCAATTGCAGCGCCTGTGATCCAAGATGGCCATCGTGATTTATCGCGCTTGCCTGATCTGCCTAAAGAGCCGATTTCTAGAGGCACGCCTGCTGATCAAGCTCAAAAACAGAATTTAATACTTCACGGAACTCCAATTCAGCCTGATAATCAAGATCCTAAACCTTTAGTTCCTCAAGTTCGCAAGTATCACCCTATTCGTAAATTTATTAGAGAGATTATGCCAGGCTTTGCTTATGTAGCATCTTCGATTTGGCATGTGGTTACAGCGGGATTATTATATTTCGGTGGCTTTTCAAAAGAGACTAAAGCCAAGCTATCACAGGGTGCTACGGCTTTTACTAAAGTCGTTAATTCTCTTGTTTATACTGATCTTGCTGTTGATGCTTACGAAAATAAATTTAGTTTTGATTTTCTTGGAAGAATAGCTGAGCCTATTGTCAATTTATTTGTTGATCTCAATCATTACCATCTTTTTAGAGCTTTTAGTTCAGCGTTTAATCAGCTCCATATGACAAACATATCCAGAGTTAAGCCAAGTAATAACATGTGGGAAAACTTTATTAATAACTTGCAAGCTACAAAAGATATTTTTGTGGAAACTTGGACTAATGATCTTACTGGTCCTAATCGTAAGCTCTTCAAGGGTCAAAAAGATGAGGGTCATACACTTGCTTTTGCATCGCATTTACAACTGGTCGTCGGAACACTTGCTCTTCTAAACGGAAATAAGAAAAACCTTACAAATAGAATTTTAGGTATAGCTAGAAACGTAGCGGGCCTGCTTGCTGATTTAGGGTTAATCTGGGAGAAGGATCCAGCAGCTAGAAAGACAGGTGCATGGTACTTTGGTCATGCGATTTTTGATAGTATGAAGCGATTTATGAGTTACGAAAATCAAGATGTAGTTGATAATTTGATTATGCCTTTATATAACGCGGGTTTATATAATTTTGGATTAACGACTCGCAGGCAAGTCTCCGGTGAGTATCTACCCCAAAAAGTTTCAACAGCCCTTGCCGCCTAAACCAATAAATAACAATGATTGAACTAGAATTTTTTATTGATCGAGGTGGTACATTTACGGATGTTTTGGTTAAAGAAACAAAGGAATCAAAATCTCAGTTTTATGTACTCAAGCTCTTGTCTGAAGATCCATTAAATTACCATTCTGCCCCAAAAGAGGCTATTAGACAGGTTTTGTGGAAAACATTCAAGCGACCTGAGTTTAGTGATCCTTTTAAGAGTTTTTCAGCTAGCAGTGAAGATTACAAGATTTTAGCTATCCGCATGGGTACTACAGTAGCGACAAATTTACTTCTGGAAAAA
>JBILGG010000040.1:0-8041 GCA_044351165.1 Candidatus Caenarcanales bacterium
GAATTATCAAGGTTTTTATTGGGGCTAATTAAAATATTATTACAATTAGTTTTTTAGAATTAAACCACCTTGCGTTTTTATCTTTATTTTGATACACTCATTTTTATGCCTAAACTAACTATTCAAGACTACATAAAAGCTTTCTATTTTTTAAAAACTCCTCATTATAAAATACTTCGGAATGATAAAAAAACTGAAATCACACCATTTCAATTTAGACACGAAGCTACCAGGAGTATTGTCTCGGTAAATCATAATAATGGAAATTATAGTATAAATCTTTTCGCTGACCCTAATAAATCAAAATTAGAGTTGAATATTAATTTAAATTCTGACTCTGGTGCTAAGACTTTAACTTTTAATAACCTAGATGATTTAGGTTTTCGTGAAAAAACAGAAACAATATCTGTTGGGAATTTAAAAGCCAAATTTCGTAATAGAATAGAAGAAGAAAAACTTTTTGAATTTCTAGGTTTTTTAGATAATATAATAGTTCACTCCGCTCAATATGTAGAAAGTCATGTGAATAATCACGGTAGGCAGACGACAGAAGCTAATTTAAACTCAATTTTAAACTCGAGTTATAAGGTATGTAATAAAAGTGTTAATGATGAAGGTACTGTTATTGCAACGGTTAAATCCAACGATATTGACTATCGAGTCATATGCGATAATTCTAATCCTACAGTAATTACAATCTTTAATCGAGATAGGGATGGACAGGTCTCAAAAATCAAAGTTGCAGATATCAGTTTCACTACTCCTCAACCAGCTTTCCTAGGGTTAGAAATGACCAAAAAGGGTAGCTGGGAACACGATCGGGACCTTGGTAGAATTGATAGAGTTAAATTTGATAAATTAATTGCTGATATTAATAACTGTTCAACATCAGTCAAAACTAGCTTCTTGAGGTAAATTTGATAAATTAATTGCTGATATTAATAACTTTCAACCTCAGCAGGAAACTCCCCGCTCCTAACATCTTGGATAAAACTCCTAAACGCTGAAACGCTCTCGCTGTACTGGTTTGCGTAGCGGCGCAGAAATTTGGGGTTTACTAGATTATATCTACCAAGCAGATCATCACCCACCAGCACCTGACCGCTAGTGCCCGCTCCCGCCCCGATGCCGATGGTCGGCACTGAAACGCTCTGGGTGATTAGATCAGAGATTTGACTAGGAATCATCTCGAGAAAAATTCCACTCACGCCCGCGCTCTCTAATGCCTGAGCGTCTTTTAGAAGTTTTTCTTGGTCTTTTACTACGATAGGTTTATCGAAGCTCTGCGGAGTGTAGCCGATATGCCCGAAGACTGGGATTCCTTGGGCGACAAGTTTTGTTATGAGTTTTAGAGTTTCTTTTTCGGCGTTTTCGATTTTTACAAAATTCGCTCCCGCTTTTATGATTTGCTCAGCTGATTTTAGTGAGTCGTTTATGGATTTACTCACCGCCTGCAAGGGCATATCAGTAATGATCGGAGTCTTAGGAGCGCCTCTATGAACGGCTCTGGTGCAGATCAGCATCTCGCCCAAGCTCACGCGCTTGGTATCAGCGTAGCCAAGAGCCACCATCGCCAGGCTGTCTCCGACTAGGATATAATCCACGCCAGACTCTTCAAGCGCTCTTGCGGTATTAAAATCATAGGCAGTAATTACTGTAATTTTTTGCACGCTAACCTTCTTAGTTATGAAATCCCCAAAACATCCGTTAGCTTACGGCTCGCTTGCTGAGCGGCTTTGACCACACCTTCGTGCCCAAGATCCTCAGTCTTGCCGTAAACATTAGTAATTATGCTTACCGCTGTTACACTGATATTGTTTTGGCTAGCGGTCTCAAGCTCAGGTATGGTGGACATCCCGACAGCGTCCGCGCCCAAATCCCTAAAAATCCGCACTTCTGCGTCTGTCTCGTAATTAGGTCCGTGCACGCCGACATAGACTCCCGAAGCGAGTTTGGGGATTAATTGAGTTTTGATCTTGGTGATGGGCTCAAGAAGAGCAGGCAGGTTTCCCCGTGGCTGAGCGGGTTTCATAAAATTTAAATAGCCAGTAATCTGCATAAGATCTCCAATATTAAAATCAGGATTTATGCCTCCAGCGGCGTTGGTGATGATTAATTCTTCTATTCCGTGTTCCGCCAAAAACTGAGTGGGCCAGCAGGCTTGAGCCCAGCTAAAACCTTCATAGAGATGCGCTCTGCCTCTAAGCACCCAAATATTTTCATAAATATCCAGGCAACCTTTATGCCCTTTGACTTTGCCGACCGGCCAATTTGGAATATCAGAATAACTCAAGCTAAGTAGAGGGCTTTTGCCTTCAAGTACGCTGACCCCCGAGCCAAGTATGATGGCTTTTTTTACCTGATGTTTTTTGAGATTTTCTAAAATCATTAATCATAATATTTTACCTAAATAATTGGATTTTTGGGGATACGCGATTTAGATAACACGCGAGATTACTGAGGTGAAAATTAGTGTAAAAAACGGGTATAAGAGCATTATGGGACGTTTTTGGGATTTTAGAAAAAAAATATTTTTTTTGAGTTTATGTTTATGTTTTACTTTGCCTGCCTATAGTGCTTTTATAGATGTCGAGCCGGGTTCTTCAATTCAAACAGCAATTGACTCAGCTAGCGACGGTGACACCATCAGGCTTAGCGCTGGGCTTTATAAAGGCAATATTGATTTTAAGGGTAAAGCCATCACTATTAGAGGCGTTGGTAAAGATACCATTATAAAAGGTGATGGTAGCCGCGCGGTTGTGTTTTTTGTAAATGATGAAGATTTTTATAGCTTACTTGATAAAGTGCAGATTACCGGCGGGATTCGTGGCGGTGCTATTCTTATCGAAAATGCTAGCCCGCGTGTAAACAGATGCTGGATAACTAACAATCAATCTATTGGAGCGGGTTCTGCGATTTATATTTTTGGAAACGACTCCAGCGGCAGATCAGCGGCTTTTTTCAACAATGTTATTGCGCGTAATAAAACTAGATCTTTGTTTTTTGGTAATGAAGCGCATGCGATATACATAGATAACGCGGCGCCATCTTTTATTAATAACACTATTATCCAAAACGATAGAAGCGCTTTTTATATCACAAAAGATTCTGATGTGAGAATTACTAATAATATTATTGCTTACAACGGTTATATAAAAGCTCCAGGCAATGTGAAGAAAAGAGGCTTGGGCATTGAGTTTGATAATTTTTCTGGATCAGCTCAAATCGATTATAATCTTTTTTATAAAAACCGCTTGGGTGATATTAATGTCGATGGTGAAAATCTCGGATCGATTAGCGAATTAACTTCTGCGCTTCTGCTTGAAAAATCAGTTACCGCTGATTTGATCGAAAACAAAAATGGAAATCCTAATTTTATAAAATTAAACTCGCTAGCTAATTTAAGGTTAGGTGAAAACAGCTCAGCGATTGACATTGGTGATCCAGATGAATTGTTTAATGACATAGTTGATAACTCAAGAAACGATGCTGGCGCGACGGGTGGATTATTTATTCATCCTAACTTAGATGTGTTTTAAGAAACTTTTCTAGCTCTATTCCGTATTTTGCCCAGGCTCCCTGGTTAGTAAATTCATCTTCCATTTCAAGAGTGGCGCAGGAAATTCCGTGATCTTTTGAATAGCTACCTAGCGAGCCTGGAGTCGCATAACCAATATCATGAGTAAAAGGTAATTCTAGAAGCTCTGACAGGATTTTTGCTCTGTCGTGTCCCCAGGACTCTAAAGGCCCATCGTAATTGACTTGTGGCGGGTTATGGTGCTTCACGTAATGATTGGTATGAATCGAAATTATCAAATCTGGTTTTTTTTGCTCCAGTATGCTCACTAGAAGCTTAGTCTCAGTCTCGCTTGCTGGGTGCATTCCAGGGAAGTATGCTAAATCTGTGTAGCTTGAAGACCAGTTTATACTGGGCATATTACGGTTAAGATCCACACCATGAGCGTTACCGCGAGTTTTATTTGCTAGTCCGTAGCGATTTAGGTCCGGTAATATTCTTAGTTCGGTAGAATTATTAATTAGCCCCTGAAAAAATTTAAAATAGTCGCGGTATTGGATGTTTTGGATTTCACTTAGATTAAGTTCTTGAGCGAGTTTCTCTGCGACATAAGTAGATTGGGGTTCTACTCCGTGGGTCCCGCCAAGTATTAAAATAGATTTCATAAATTTAGTCTATATCAGGGTTTTAATCTTAGCAAGGAGCAGATTAGTGATTGCGCTAAAAATTTGTGCCCATAGAAAATAAAATCTGCAAATTACTTCCGCCTTGTTCACCGTTAAGCACTTGTATAATAGGAAATCCGATACTTAAATTAGATACGATCTTGTCATTTAGAGTCATGCGGATGCCAGGGTTTATAAAAGTAGTGGTTCCGCCGTGATTAGGGTTAGTAATTCCATCGATAACTGGTTTTTCTTCCCAGTGTGTAATGCTCTCCAGCACTAGGTCCCAGGTCAAGTGCTGACCAAGAACGTGCTCGGGGAAGATTTTTTGGAGTGTGGTTTTTTTGTGATTATCATCGTCATGGTGATGGTGGAAGGGATCAGCGTGATCATGATTAATAGCTTTGCTGATGGCTATTGCGTAGTTAGCAACATCGCCCACGGTGGTGTTTTGGGCACCTTCAGTAGAAATCTTATAAATAAAACTAAAATCGACTCCGAAGTTTTTGTATTGTTTAGAAAGCGAAATTCCAAACATCGGATCAAAAGATCCTGTGCCAGGTTGGTTTTTGGTCTCGAACCTTTCTTGGTTATCAGCTATCACCTCAGTTTGACCAGTAGGCAGTTTAATCCCGCCCAAAAGCGCTGTTTGGAAGCTTCCTGAGTCATAGACTTTATATTGTCCCAGTAAATTTAAATCCCCAAAACCAAAACTATCTCCTTGCGCTTCGATACCCTTATTGGTCATTTCTCTAAAGCCATAACTTAATCTATAAGGCATACTTCCAAACACATTAAATCTATCAGTCACTCCATAAGCCAGAGCCAGGCTTGGGCTGATAGAGCCGCTATTGTCGTCAGCGTGCGCGTTTGAGTTAAGTACATTAGTAGTACCGGCACTATCTATTCTGCCTGAATCTAGGTAATTAAGACCGATACTAATACTTTTCATACCCTTTTTCATGGTGTAGGCTGGCAGAGTGATAATGGGTCCGCCTATCCCAGCATACCGAAAAGCAGTGCAGGCGCAGTTTCCACCATGAGCAAGAGACTTAGTTGTGGTTATCAATACCAAAATTAAAATCACTAAAATACGTTTGGTCATAATTTTACTTTAGCATTTATACAGCCATGCTATAGTGCAGATCTTTAGCTGTGATCTGCGGTTTTTTTGTGGCATTTGATTTTAGGTCTTTGTCGCTCTCTTGATTGTATTTAAGAAATAATAGTGAACCGATTCTATCTAAGGCAATAGCCGCTTCATGGAAGGAATCTCTTAATCTTTCAAAAGCATTTGTATTATTTATATTTAAAATACTAGCGATACCTTTATTAAATACTCTTGCTGTTAAGTCCATCAGAGTGCCTCCCAAATAAGCCATTCCAGAGCCTTTGGCAAGAGGGTTATCAAGTTTAAACACACCAAGATCACCCAGCCCCCCAAATATATCTCTCATTGCTCCAAATATTTTTTCGTTAACAGTCATCCCCAAAAACCCGCCTATTGCTGCTGCCAAAGAAGCAAAAATTGCTATTTCACTGCCGTCAAGTTTAAAAATATAGGAAGGATCTTTTGAAAGTTTACTGAGAAGCTCACTGGATGACTGTTTTAGGGATTTAAGCGTAAAGTCCCACCCTTCTTTAAAAGAGTTAAATTCAGATTTTTTAAATTTATCTTTTATACCTGCCACTGCTCCGTCTATTCCAGTAGCTATTCCTCTAAACATATAAATTTTTCTGAGACCTAAAAACGCCGCAACCCCTTCTGTAAAAAACGAAAAAATCAAAAATGGATTTTTTTGTTTAAATGCAGTCATCAAGCCTGATACAGAATAAGCACCCAAGTGTATCTTAGTAAAGAACATACTAATTTTATTTATGATTTTTTTTAGGGTATTAGAATCCTCAAACAAGTGAATCGGAGCGCTGATGAGGTTTACGAGAGCCGAGCTATAGGTGGTGTATTCGGGAAGTTTTTTTACAATAAATTCTTTTACAGCACCTGATTGCAAGTGCGCTGGCTTGCTGGGATTGATTAGATAGTTAATAGGGGTTGTTATCATTGTGCTGAAATATAGCTAGCAAGATACCTTGCAAAAACAAGCGTTTTAGCTATGCTAAGCTACGCCGGCCCTTGATAACCTTGCTAACAAGTATTTATATAGTCAGATTGCTAAAATCCGACCTAGCTTTACATGTTATCACGATCTCCAGAGCAAGTTTTTAGGGGTTTTTGTTTATTTTTTATTAGAATTAGGCTTTTTTCTGCCCTTATCTATTAGAATTAAAACGTTGGACAGTTAGCTCAGTTGGTAGAGCATCAGCTCGACACGCTGGTGGTCACAAGTTCAAGTCTTGTACTGTCCACCATTACCTATAACCCTGCCCGGCATTAGCCATAACGACTGCGAGGCTTACTTAAACCTTGTTTTTATTATACATGTGGAGCAAAAGGTACGATAAAGTATAATAATAGGTATCGTACTCTATGTCTTTGTCAAATAAAACTAAAAAATTATTAGACCAAAAGTTGGAGCTACTTAATTCTTGTAGACCAATTTCTAAAACAGTTCTTTGCAAAATCCGAGAGCATTTTCAAATAGAAATGACTTATAACTCCAACGCTATTGAAGGTAATACTTTGACACTTAAAGAAACAGCATTGATTATTCAAGAGGGTTTGGCAATTAAGGGTAAGCCTTTAAAAGATCACCTTGAGGCAATAAATCAAAAAGAAGCATTGGATTTTCTGTATGAATTAATAGATTCAAAAAAACTTAAAACAGTTACTGAAAGATTAATAAGAGAAATTCATTATTTGACTGTAAAAGAAGCCGATGCTGATATCGCAGGACAATACAGAAAGGGTAATGTAATCATTACAGGTGCAGATCATAGTCCACCAGAAGGTTTTGAGGTACCTTGTGAAATGCAAAAATTAATTCAGTGGATTAATACTAACAAAAAAAAATTACATGCAATTGAATTAGCCGCTAAAGTACATCATAAGCTTGCTTATATTCATCCTTTTTGGGATGGCAATGGCAGAGTCTCTAGGATTATAATGAATATTTTTATTATGCAAGCTGGGTTTCCAATGGCAATAATTTTAAAAAATGATAGAAAGAGATACTATAGAGTGTTGTCTGAAGCAGACAATGGTGATTATTCTGCATTTTGTGAATTTGTAGCGCAGTCTGTAATTAGATCTCTAAATTTATATTTAAAATTGCTAAACCCCAAACAGAAAAAAAATGACAAATACATTAGCCTAGAACAACTGGCTAAGCTTGCTCCTTACTCTTCGAATTATCTTCGTAAGCTGGCTACACAAGGCAAGCTTGAAGCTTTTAAGGAAGGTCGCAACTGGTTGTCTTCAAGAAGATCTCTAGAAGAATACATGATGTCAATTGGTAAAAATTTATAATTCATAAGTCCCGTTTATGATTAATAACCAGGGTTATTCTCAAAATATATTCGAGCGCGGCGCTGGTCATCGCCCACCTTTATTTCTAACTTTTTAAATTTTCCATGTAATCTGTTATTGTATCTTTATAAATTTGATTTTGTTCTATTAAATGATGTTCTAAGAAAATGTTTAATTCTCTTTCTAATTCATTTAAGGCTTCAGTTCTTTCATCTTGGTCAGAATTAGAAACCTTATCTACTAATTCTATTAGTTCTAACCCCTGTTTTTTTAATGGTTCAAAAATTTCTTTACATTCATTTATATTTGTTAATTGATCCTTATTATTTGAATAATAATTGTTAGCAACAGAATTAATCGTTTCATATATTGCGGCTTTTATAAACAAAAGGGTCATTAAGTCATTTATATTTTTATTTGTCTGATCGGCTT
>JBILGG010000041.1:0-7893 GCA_044351165.1 Candidatus Caenarcanales bacterium
GTCCAGATCTCCTGCGCTGAATGTTCAAAAATATATTTTGGCAAAGCCGCTACCACAGCGCTATAGAAAGGACCACCGACACCACCAAAAATTATAAAAAAATTCCCCGTGAACAAATACGCCATATTGAACGCGTCTGCCTGCATGGAAGTCCCAAAATAATGTGCGATAACTAAATCTCTAGCCAGCCCTAAAATTTTGCTGATTATGGTTAAAAAAGCAACAAAAGAAGCTACCTTATACACCTAGTTTTTTTAGTTCCTGAGCAAAATTACTATTTTTGGTTTTGGCTGGAGCTTCCGCTGATGAGTCAAAACCGTCTAGGCAAGCGACTCCTGGAAGAATCTTACCTTCAAGGAATTCAAGTGACGCTCCGCCACCAGTACTCACGTGCGTTAGCTGAGATTTATCGATCTTGAATTTTTCTAGAGCCGCCGCTGAATCTCCGCCACCGATAATAGTCGTTCCACCGTTTTTTGTAAGCTCGACCAGTGCATTAGAAATTTCACGAGTGCCTTTTTCAAAAGCATCATACTCAAAAACACCGACAGGACCATTCCAGACCACAGTCTTAGACTGGCTTATAACCTTAGCGTATTGTTTGCAAGTTTTTGGACCGATATCCATACCTTGCATATCATCAGGGATTTCTCGTGAGCTCAGAATCTTAGTTTTGATTTCGTCATGGATACCAAAACTATCAAACACATTTATCGCTTGCCCGTTTTCATCTAGAGCGGGCGTGCAGACTGTATCTTCGGGGATGAGCAGAGCAGTATTAAACTGATCAGCAAGAGAAATAATCTCGCGAGCAGTATCAAGCTGATTCTCTTCACAAATACTTTTACCGACACTCGCTCCTTGAGCCTTTAAAAAGGTAAACGCCATACCACCGCCAATCACTAAGGTATCTACTTCTTTTACAAGATTTTTTAGTACATCAATCTTAGAGCTTACTTTTGAGCCGCCAATGATAGCTAGGAAGGGTCTTTCGGGGTTAGCTAGTTTTGAGCCGAGCATCTCAAGCTCTTTTGTCATCAGGAATCCAGCTACCGCGGGACTAAGATAGCTTGTTACACCTTCGGTGCTAGCATGCGCTCTATGAGCGGTTCCAAAAGCATCATTAACATAGATATCAGCAAGCTGGGCTAGTTCCTTAGAAAAATCTGGATCATTAGCTTCTTCACCGGGGTAAAAACGAATATTTTCAAGCATTAAAATATCACCGTTTTGCATTTTTTCGATTTCTTGGCTGACAGCTGGACCAATAGCCTCATTAAGCTTTTTGATAGGTCTGAGCATTAACTCTGAAAGCCTATCAGCGGCAGGATTTAAGCGCATCTCGTCGACGAACTTAGCTTTTGGGCGACCCAAGTGACTCACTAATATTACCTTAGCGCCGTTGTTTTTTAGGTAGTTAATAGTGGGCAAAGCCGCTCTAATTCTAGAATCATCAGTTATTTTTCCAGAGCTTGATAAAGGGACATTAAAATCCACCCTAACAAAAACTCTTTTACCTTCTAAATCTTTTTTTGTTAATTCCGCTAAACTTTTTACCATATTTTCTCCTTATTTCTAAAACCCTTACAGAGACTGCATCCAAGCCACGGTCTCTTCTGATAATTTTTGCAAGATCACCGGGAAAGGCTCGTTTTCTAGTTTTTCTTTATTCGCTGGAACCACCAGTCCGACTTGATTACGCACCACTTCTAGATTCTTATTGATATAAACCAAACGCGGGAAAGAAACCAAACCCAGTTCTGTATTGAGTTTGCTATCTTTATCGTAGAGCCAGGTAGCTTTTAGAGCTGAGTTTTTTTTGTATTTTTCTTGGAATTGTTCTTGAGTAGTGTGAGTGCCTTCCAGAGCAATAAAAACATTAGGTCTCACTACCGGCTTGAGTGTGTTCATAACAGCAAGCATAGATTCACAAAAAATACAGCCAGGCTTAACCATAATCAGCAAGCTATCTTTACCGCTCATAAGTGAGTTTAGATTTTTTTTCTTGTTTTTGATGTCATAAACATTTATTTTTTTTAGGCGAGCTGAAATATTTTCACCCTCTTTCATCTCATAGATTTCGGTCGGGGTGTTAAGAGGATTCACCGCAGGCGCTGGTGGAGCGAGGGGTTTTTCAGGCTCAAGTTTTTTTTCAGTAAAGCTTGCTTTTAAGCAGGATTGGCAAAAAATAAAAACTACGGCAAGAATTAAAATACGTAATTGCATAAATCAGTCTCAGACTATATTTTAGCAGAGGCGCTAAAATTAATATAGTGATCAATAGATTTTTATATTTTTTAATGACGGTAATGCTGATCAACAGCTCTTATCTCAGCTATAAATACTGTAAATTTTATTTCGGCAACAAGCTTCTTGAAAGCTTTGATTGCGCCGATGGTTGCGACTCGGTCATGATGTCATCTTACTCTCTTATGTTTGGAATTCCAGTCCCTGTCTATGGTTTAGTTTATTTTTTAGGCTTAACAATTTTATTTATTTTGCATACAAAAAATTCTCTCCCCAAAAAAGCAGTTGGACTATATCTCGTTCCAGGATTGGGATTTGCGGGGTACTGCCTCTATGTTTTGTATTTTGTTTTACAGCTAAATTGCAAATTTTGTTTATTAAGTCACGGTTGCTTATTACTCTTCACAATTTTATTCACTCTGAAACCCACTCACAGAGAGGATCTTACTTCACGATCTTAGTAATTTCGTTTTTGAGTACACCCAATTCAACAAAACCAAGTATCTCCGATTCAAAATCCCCATTCTTCTTGTAGAACTGCATATAAGGGATTCCGCCGGGTTTTGGTCTGTAGATAGAGGAGATTTTTTTGCCTTCTTCTGAGTCCACATCCACAAAATAGAAAAACAACTTACCCGTGAACTCTTGCTGGGCTTTTTCCATTACTTCTGCCATTTTGTTGCAGTAAGGGCACCAATCTGCGTAATAAAATAATAATGTTGGCAAGTTTTGTTTATTAGTAATTTTTTTAGGTTTTTGCTCCTCTCGTTTCATCGAATTAGGTTTTTCCAGCACCATGGCTGGCTTTTCGGCAGTACAAGAAAGTAAGCTAAAACTAAGTAATAAAACTAGGGCAAAAGAGCGCATATCCAGGCATTGTACCACGATAATACGAATTCAATAAAATTGCGCTATTCTGTTGATACTTGAAGTATTTTCGTTGTATCCTTATTGTATGCAAATAACTATCAGCGAGAGAGACCAAGAAAACAAAATAACTTTAAGTTTTCAGACCGAAAAAGGAAAAGCAAAAGAAGCTTATTCCAGAACCCTAAAAAGACTTTCAAAAGATCTAACTATAAAAGGTTTTAGAAAAGGTAAGGTCCCTACCAAAATCGCCGAACAGCATTTTGGACCTGATTACATAAAAGCCGAAACCTTGGATAATAAATTCCTTTCTGATTTATTTGAAGAAGTTTTTCAAGCAAAAGGCTTAAAAGTCCTTCATATCACCACCGTGCAAAAAGTAGAATTCAACGACCCAGAAGATAGTATCTCTATAGAAGCAGTCGTAGAGCTGTTCCCAGAGGTCGCACTCCCAGATTACACCCAGTGGTCAGTAGATGTAAAAATCCCTAAGAATGATCCTGAAGAACAACTCCACAAAACCCTCGACAAAATCCTTAGCGAGGCATCTAGCTTCCAAGAAACTACAGAAGCTATCGAAATGGGTGATGAAGTGGTTTTTGATTTTGATGGTAAGTTCCAAAAAGAAGATGGCAGCTGGGAAGCTAAGCCAGGCATGAAGTCTGAATCCTACCAAATCATCATCGAAAGCGGTAGATTTATAGAAAATTTCTTAGAGCAAATGGTCGGCATGAAAGCCGGTGAGGAAAAGGAACTCGATGTTAGTTTTCCAGAAGGTTATCATGACGAAGAGCTCTCAGGTCGCCCGGCTAAATTCCTAGTAAAAATCCATAAAGTCTCAAAACCAGTCAAACAGGTACTTGACGATAGTTTTGCTCAGAGCTTAGGTTATGATTCAGCAGAAAGCATCCAAGCAAAAATCAAAGAAGAAATCGAGCGCATCAATAAAATAAATACACGTGCTCAAGCTGGCGATGCAATCATCAACAAGCTTATTGATGAAGTACAGATGAATGTCTCTCAATCTATGATCGATAGAGAGTTTGAGAGCGAACTTAAAATGCTCCAAAAATCTAATTATTGGTCTGACGAGCAAGTAGAAGAGTTCAAATCTAGTCTAGATATGGATAGCGAGCTAAAAGCCGCCGAGAAAAAAATCAGACGCAGTGTGATACTCACTACTCTAATTAACGATCTCAAGCTTGAAGCTACTGAAGAAGAAATTCAGCAAGCCTTCCAAAGACTTAATCTCCCTCCAAATTTTGAAATTCCTAAAGCCAATCTTCCGGCTGTCGTGGGCAGATTAAATCTAGAAGTAGTGACCCAAAAAGCTGTGGATCACTTGGTTGACTCTGTAAAAGTAAACTACCAAGAGATGCCTCTTGAAGAGTACGAAAAAGAATTCGGACACGTTCACGGCCCGCATTGTAACCACTAAACCTTCGCAACAGAGATCGCTTCTGAAGACCCGAAGTCTAGTAGACCTTCCGGGTGCAGGATTTGCATATAATCATTAATTTCATCGATAATAGATTGAAGCTTTTTGTATTCTTTATCAGCTTCTTTTTCGACGACATCGACGC
Organism: Candidatus Caenarcanales bacterium; assembly: GCA_044351165.1. Classification (GTDB taxonomy): domain Bacteria; phylum Cyanobacteriota; class Vampirovibrionia; order LMEP-6097; family LMEP-6097; genus JBEAYS01. The sequence continues at coordinate 4,698 of JBILGG010000041.1, forward strand.
CTTTGTATTCTTCTTTAACTTTTAAAATATCTGTTTGAGCTTTTTGAGCGCGCGTTAAGTCTTGAACAAATTCAGAATGTTTGAAGGTCAAACCCTTCTGTTCTTTTAATTGCCGAGCAATAGCAATTATTCTTTTTTTTTGTTTTTCACTTTTCGCCATTGATAGTTAGCTTATCATTTTTTATCCAACAAGATTAGCTGCTGCACTTGTTGCATGAGCTAAATTTACACTTGGACTTGCTGGGTTTGAATTGAAACCTGAAACAATCGAGCTTAAAGCCAGTAATCCTGCTGCTGCTAGTTTACCTAAGCTACCGGTTGATTCAGTAGATTTAGTTGAACCTACTTTTGCAATTGAACTATTATTACCATTGATTTGATTCATTTTTGCTCCTTAAATGAAATACTATTCATTTTATTGACAATACCTGGCTTTCTTAATCTTAAATTTACTTAAGGAAAGACATGGTATAAGTATATAAATCAAGCTGTTTATTAAAATTGACAAGAATTTTATTAAACTTTTTTAATTTTCGTGATTTATCTACCCTGATATATAGGGATTTTAAACCCATAATTGATAATAAATTTAAGATCTGGTTAAATTTAATGTTCTTCCTGTTCTTCAGGTTTTAGTAAAAGGGTCATAACTAATCCGATAATAACAGTCATAGTACCTATAATTGCAAGCGCCATAATATTAATATACCACAATCCTAAGGGATACTTTTAACCCTCAATCAAGTCTTATAATATATATATGCACTCAAAAATACAGAGATTTTTATTGGTTTTATGTTTTTTATCTAACGCGGCTATTGTTAGGGCTGAATTGCCAGCAAACGCGCCAGCTAACCTAAACACCCAGACCCGCGCGCCCCAAAACCAAACGGATAGTGTCTCCAAGCAAACCAATGCACCAATGGACCCTAAGAACGTCGAAAATTTCGCGGCTTCACCTTTTAAGCTAAAAAGCGCAGTTGGACAAGTGCCCGTCAAAACCAGATTAAGAATAAAAGTGGATACTGCGATTTCCGCTGAGACCGCCGAAGTCGGTGATGAGTTTAGAGCTAAGGTGCTAAACGATTTTTATATATCAGGCGATTTTAGAAAATTAATCGTACCAAAAGATAGCTGGATCAGAGGAAGAGTTTCTACTGTCAAAAAACCACGCTTGCTAAGTAGAGCCGGCAAGCTGGGTATCAAGCTAGATACCCTGGTAACCCCGCTTGGTGACTATGTTCCACTGGATGCAGACTTATCATTTATGGCTGGTGTGGTGAATCAAGAAGGCTTATTGGATCCGCAAACTGATTTTAATGATAAAGCTATTGTGCCTACTCAGGCTCTGCTTGGCACAGACACCGGCAAGATCGTGTCAGTGGCGACTCTAGGCGTGCCTGTAGTCGGAACCCTGCTTGGCGGCACGGTTGTAGCTCTGTTCTCGCACGGCGATGATGCCTCGGTCACAAAAGGACAAGAGCTCCAGATTATAATCACCAGAAACACTGATTTGTCGATTTAGCTAATAGCCTCTAGAACCCTGTATTCAAGCTGGTCCTGGGCTTGCCAATTATTCATGCGATTAATTTCTTGCAAGCAAGTGGGCGAAGTGATATTGATTTCAGTCAAGTAATCTCCGATGACATCGACTCCAGCCAGAATGATTCCATTATCTATCAGGAAGCTTGATAGGCTCGAGCAGATTTCCCGATCTCGCGCGCTCGGCTCATACTGAGCATAAGTGCCGCCAGCCGCGATATTAGCGCGAAAGTCACTCTGGGAGGGAATCCTACGCAAAGCACCTTCAAGCTTGCCGTTAATCATGATCAAACGCTTATCGCCATTGGTTTTTACCTCTGGCAAGAATTTTTGGATCATAAGAGGCTTAATAGTGTTTTTGTCGATGGCGCGCCCCGAAAGGGTTTCAAACTGATGAAAGTTTTCGCTTGAGAGTATAAAAATTCCTTGCCCGCCCATCAAATCTAGAGGCTTCACCACTACCATCCCGTAGGCTTGCATAAAAATATTTATTTCATCAAGATCATTGGTAACAATAGTCGGCAAAATCAAATCCGGAAAATTAAAAATCGCAAGCTTTTCGTTATGCTCAAGAATCGCTCGAGGATTATTGACCACAAGAGCTTTTTGGCAGAGGGAGAGGATTTGGCAGGCATGGACATATTGCTGATCGACAGGAGGATCAGCTCGCATAAAAATCTTATCGAAGCTCTCCAAGCTTAAGTGCTGAGCTCTAGGCTGAGCGGGGAACTCCAGCAGAGCAGACCCGGAGGATGTTTGATGCTGAAAAAACTCGTCATCCAGCCTAATGCAATTAGCATGCGGCTCCCCAAGCACGGACAAATCAGATATATGAGAATAAAAAATCTCATGACCAAGCTTAAACCCTGCTTGCATCAGTGCCCAAGTGGAATCATGGTTTTTTATAAAACTGGTAATCTCATCAGCGATAAAAGCTAATCTCATAAACAGAGATTTTCTTTATCTAAAATGTGCGTAAGCTTTGTTAGCTTCAGCCATTCTGTGGGTGGCTTCTTTTGTTTCTACTGCTTTACCCTTGTTATTAAAAGCATCTAAAAGTTCGTTAGAAAGCTTCTCTGAGAAGGATTTACCTGATCTTTTGCGAGCAGCTTCAATAAGCCAACGATGCGCTAACGCTTCACTAACTCTAGGATCAACTTCTACTGGAACTTGGTAAGTAGCTCCGCCAATACGACGAGCTTTTACTTTTACTACTGGCATAGCGTTCTTGACGGCCTGCTTAAAGATATCGATAGGTTCTTTGTTTTCGATTTTTCCAGCCAAATTATCAATAGCTGAATAAAACATTTTTTCTGCAACTGATTTTTTGCCGCTGTACATCATCCTGTTGATGAATGAATTAACGACTTTACTGCCGAATCTTGCATCTGGCTTTTGGGCTCTTCTTCTAAATCTTCCGTCTTTTCTTGGCATAATTAAATCTCTATTTTTTTAAACTATTTCTTTTTAGCACCTGCTGCTGCGCCTTTAGCGTCTTTTTTAGTACCGTACTTAGATCTACCTTGCTTGCGACCATTAACGCCTTGAGTATCAAGCGCACCGCGAACGATGTGATAACGCACACCTGGTAAATCCTTAACACGACCACCTCTAATCAAAACAACAGAGTGCTCTTGGAGATTGTGGCCTTCAC
>JBILGG010000119.1:0-4819 GCA_044351165.1 Candidatus Caenarcanales bacterium
GATAATTTCTTTTTCTGTGTTAGCGTCGACACCAGTGGTAGCCTCATCCAAAACCAGTATTTTATTCTCGCCATTATTTCTTAATAAGGCTCTAGCTAAGCCGATTCTAACCTTCTCACCGCCAGAAGGTCTGGCGAGTTTTTCATCAAGTTTATCAGTAAATTTTTCTAGACCTAATTGTGTCAGCACTTCCTTGATTCTTGTATCTTCAGCTGGCACACTAGAGTAGAGTAATAAATTGTCTCTAAGACTAAGATGGGGAAGATAAGTAGGGGCTTGGCGGCAACTTGATATTAAAGCTTTAACAGAGTTATCTCCATTTTGCTTTAATTCATCTCTTGGCTTGCCGCCGATAGTGATTGATCCGGAGCTAGGTTTATACAGCCCTAATAAGCATCTAAGCAAAGTTGATTTGCCGCCACCAGATTCCCCTGTAATAGTCATAAAGCTACCTTGAGGAATATTAAGATTAATGCCCTTAATGATTTCAGTGCCATCTTGTCCAGTAAATCCAAGATTGTTAATAGTAAGATTATGATTTGCTAAGCTATCTACGCCTGGTTTTTTTGCATCTTGCTCGAGTGATATTTTTTCTCCAGATTGGAGCAAGAGTTCCATATCTTGGACTTGCTGTAATCTTCGAAGAAATCTATCTGATGTGCTTATCATTATAAGAACGGGGTTTTGTACTCTGCCAGCAATAGATGAACTTGCTATAACCTCAAGTTCTGAAATATCACCTCTGTACCATAAGCCCCCACCTATACAAGAGGAAAGAACCATCGCATTCCAAAAAGAACTTTCAAAACTCAATCTAATACTTTGTGATAATTTTTCTCCTTTCATTTTTATTGAAGTTTCTCCATTCAAGCTTTTAGCTAGTTCATCTGCAATGTTTTGTGGAGTGGGAGATTGTATCGCATCATCTGATGAGGTTGTTATGCTCATTATGTCTTGAGTACTTTGCTGAGTTGCCTCGGATTGTTCTTTTTGTAAATCTTGAAATTCTCTCATGAAATTTCCAGTTTTTTTAACAATAAAAGGGACACTTGATAGACTTACTGCCCCGAGTAAGGGATGTATAGCGGTCATCCCAGCTAATGCTCCCACTAAGCCAAATCCACAAGGTAGAAAGGTGCTTAAAAAATCAGACATAAGCTCATAACTAGCATTTCTGCCAAACGTGAGCTTGGTGTGGATTTCTGCAAACTTACTTTCGTCAATTTCACTATATTCTGTCATTAATAAAGCATCTGCGATTCTTCGATTAAGAGTGGTTCCTATCTCTTGTAATAAATCAATTTGTGAAAGTTCAGCGTTATTATTTAAGCTTGCCTGAATTCTCATTAAAGTATTACCTACTAATGAGCCAATTGCCGATTGGTTTAGATAGCCAGCTAGAGATCCACTAAGTGCCGCCGCCGCAAATTTACTGCAGGTCCCGATCATTTGCCCTTTTTTTTCTAATAACCTATATTCTTTAGCCATATATACAAGAGCATTTTGTATTTGGTTGAGGCTAAATCTATCAGGCTCTAAAATATCGACCAAATGCTTGGCTTGGATAGGTTCTATTGGATAGCGAGCCGAAAGATCTTGTATGAGATTTTTGCGCTCTTGCGAGGCTCTTTGGTTAGTTTTAAAAAACTCCTGAACTTCTTTTACGAAGTATTCTGAATTTTTTTGATCAATAAGCGAGCTAAAAAAGAAATCTACTTGTCCTTGAATATCATGCTTAGGGTCTTGGGTAGTGATATTTAGTTCTGTTATAAGTTTATCGGTCCAAGCATCAATTCTCTTAGTTATCACAGTGTCGTCTAAAGTAAGTGCTTGTTTTTTTCCTTGACTGCGTGATTGCGCTTCTTGGTCTATAAAATTTATAATTTCGTATAGCTCTTTTGTTAGATCTTCACTTAGAAGCTCACTGAAATTAGGAGGATCTGTTTCTAATTCTGGTACCTGTTGGCATTCTGTACTGTTTTTATGTTCTTGAATTAATAATCTAAGACCTAGTCCATACCCAGGATGAGTTGGGCTGTCTGATTCTGGAATTTTGGCTTGAAATATTCTGTGTAGCCGTGATTGATTAGCTACCACATAAGGTTTCATTCCACCACAGCTTGAACTTGATCTTAGGGGTAAAACAGAATTCATTAAAAACCTTTAAATCTTTATATAAAAAGTAAAAATAACGAGGATTTTTATATTAAGTTTTTAGGTGATATTGCTTATATGTCAGATAGTCCAGAATCTGCATCCCATAAGCTTTTTGATCCTGTTGCTCCCCAGAAGAAACTAGACCCTTTATTTGCTTTTGGTTCTTTTTTTAAGCCTCTGGCAAGAATGTAAATTAACTCAGCAGCTTGTTTTAGATTAATTGAGTTTTGAGCTAAAGCCGTTGAGTATATTTTTGTGATTAGCTCTTTTAATCTGTTGTTATTAAATGCAAGACAAAGTCCTTTTAGATCATTTAGATTTATTCCAGATTTAATTAAAATAATTTTATACTTACTGTGTATTTTGGATATTTCAGATTTGGGATTATCTATTTGAGATGATATGAAGTGAATTTTTGAAGATTGTTTTTTTAGCATATGTATGGAGATTTTTACGTCAGGATCTTCTGTTAGAGCTTTGGCCTCATCACTAAGAGAGATATTTCCATGGACAAAAATTGACCCTTCCATGCGATTAAAGGGTTCTATAATATATAAAGTTTTTCTATATATATTTCCTAAGATGGCGTAACCATCTTGATTACGAGTATCATTTTCAGCTAATTGCCTTAAGTACAAGATGTCTTTGCTGTTTAATCCAATATGATTGTGTGAATCTTTTTTGAGCATGAGTTCGTTAAGTATAAAAACTATTCTAGTAAAATCTTGCACTTTTATTCGTTCGTTTTTAAGAGTCGCATCTCTAAGATCTTTGATTAAATTGCAATAAATATTTCTATCATTTAGTGCATTTCTTAAAATCGATTCATCAATTGGCTCGAGAAGTGAACCACGTAATTTATTTATTTCTTTTATAAGCTTATCTAGCTGAGAGCCTTTTCTAGAAGGGCTTTTAAGTTCCTCAATGATACTAGTAATTTCTGGATTAAGGGTTGCAATCAATGAGTTTAAAACTGGTGTATATAACTTTAATAACAACGCATCATCTTGATGATTAATTTTGCTTGAATTCATAAATAAAAAATATCTTTCATAATACTCAGATCCTAAACAACTGATGGTATTAATTAATGATTTTCTGTGATTAGAAATATCGTAAGATGAATTGGGGTCATATAGTTTAACTTCGGGATTATCAAGCCTTCCCATATCTTGATGATAAGGTTCTAAAATTTCTAAATAGATTTTTGCTAAATTATCATATTGGCTTCCCAGAGATGAGCAAGCGTTTAAAGATGTTGGGCTATTAGGTATAGCTGATTCAGGATCGCTTCTATCCATTTCTATTCGAGCTTTGCTTAAATTAGACTGTATTGAATTACAAAAACCATTAATTTTTCTAAAAGAATTTGTTTTTTCAGGATTGAGAATAATAATCTTGTCTAAAGATTCTAAGACTCTTAAGAGATTTTGTTTTATGTTTTTAAATACTTCATTAAGTAATTTATTATCGCAGTTTAAACTAAGACTAGCCAAATTGTTTCTAATTTTTGCAAGGGTAAAACTCTGATCTTGAAGTTTTTTTATTATTATTTTGGCTTCATTAACCACTAAGTAATCTTATTTTGAACAATGCTTCTTTGTCAAGTCGAATTAATTTTTTATAAAAACCCACCAACCAAGCCATAAATCCCAAACCCTATAGTAGCACTATAGGGTTTGGAGCCTAGCCCTAAAACTTCTTAAAATATTCAAGTCCTACTCTAAGCCACACCCTGCTAAAATACCCATATGAAAAAATCCTTTTTAGCTTTTTGCTTAATTAGTTTAGTAATGATCAGTTGCGCGGTGAAGACTGTAAATCCTATTAAGAGCGATTATTCTAACGCTAAGCTAGTGGATGGCAAGCTGAGCTATACCGTAAACCCTGGTTGGCAGAGAGTTCCAGTATCAAGTCCGCTACGAGTCGATCAAATCATTATCGATCCAGTCACCCAAACTGAACTAAATGTGTTTTTTTTCGAGGGCATGACTAATGCTGTCGAGGCTAATCTTAGTCGCTGGAAGGCGCAGTTTAAGCCAGATACACGCAAGCTTGTCGATAATAAGCAATTTAATCTTGGAAAAATTCCTATTACAATTTTTTCGATGACCGGTACTTATCTAAGACCGCTTGAACAGCTTAATCCAGACTCCCCAAAAGAAGAGCTAAATGATTATGCGATGTACGCGATAATTGCTGAGCTGAAGTCGGGCACTTGGTTTTTTAAGGCTTATGGTCCTGAGCCAGTGATTATGTCTCAAGTTTCTAATTTTGAGAGATTTGTTACCAGCTTCAAGGTCGCTCCCTGATTGACTTTGACGCGATCGGGTAATTTTTGCTAAAATATTAATATGTTGGTTTTAGTGGGATCTGTTTTAGTTGCTCAAGTTGTTTTGGTTTTTTTGTTTTTTAATTCCGAAAAAAAACTTAGCGAACAAAAAAATAAATTTGAAGCTTTCGAAAAGCTGTTTAGAGATGAGATCGCGCGCAATAGAGACGATGCTGGTAACCAAGCTCGCCAAAACCGTGAAGAGCTCTCTGGAAGCATAAAAGATCTGCGAGATAATCTCTCAAACTCGGTCAAGGACTCTAATTCAAGTATCGCTACTTATATTAAGGATCTCTCTGGCTTACAATCTCAGCAGTTAGAAAACTTTGC
>JBILGG010000042.1:0-7853 GCA_044351165.1 Candidatus Caenarcanales bacterium
ATCGCTGTTGTCGATAATATGAAGACAGCAGAGACTGTCGCTCAGGTTATGCAAACAGCTTGGATCCAGAGCGGCGTTAAGGCTACTTATAAATTCCTGCGCGCGGTTGAAGAAGGGGCTCTTATTATTGAATAGCCTCTGTTATAGACTTATACTCTTATTAGTTTTATAATTCTTTATTAGTGCGCAACTTACGTTTAGTTCTGATTTTATTTTTATTTACTAGCATTTCTGCTAGTGCCATCTTGGTCGGCAATAAACCCGAAGAAGAAAAATATCCAGAGGTCCCGCCCAAAAAACTTTACGACCGCGTCTGGACCATTATCCAAAACGACTACGTCGATAAGACTTATAACTACCAGAACTGGGAAATCTGGAGGCATCGTTATGATGATTACCTCAAGACCCGTGAAGATTCTTATAAAGCGATAGAGACGATGATCGCTTCTCTGGGAGACCGTTACACCAGATTCCTTGATCGTAAGGCTTTTGAAGAAGAAAAAGAATCTATCGAAGCTGAGCTAACAGGTGTCGGGATCCAGATCGGTCTGGATCAAGAAGGTAGAGTAGTGATTATTGCTCCGATAGAAGGCACTCCTGGAGCCAATGCTGACCTGAGACCTAATGATTTGATTCTTGAAATTGATGGCAAGAACACATCTGGTTTATCTATCGAGCAAGCCGCCAAGATGATTCGCGGTCCAGTTGGCACGAGTGTTACGCTTACTGTCGAGCGCGATAAAGAAAAATTCAAAAAAACTATAACCCGCGCTGTGATTCCGATTAGAGCCATTCCTGATGGTCAAGTGCTTACTATTTTTGGAGATATTGGATATATTAGGCTAAGTACTTTTATCTCAAAAGACACTGTCCAAGAGCTTTTGGACGCACTGGAGAAACTTGATACTTCGGCAAAAGGATTTATTATAGATCTGAGAAACAATCCTGGAGGGCTTTTGAACAATGCCATGGTTATTTCTGATATGTTTTTGGATGGAGGCATTATTGTCAGTACCGTCAATAAAAATGGGTACGTGACTTCTTTTGGCTCGCGCTTGATCGATTCTACTAATAAGCCTGTGGTGCTTTTGGTTAATAGTAATAGTGCGAGTGCTAGTGAGATTTTTGCAGGCGCGCTCAGAGACAACGGTAGAGCGGATATTGTCGGCTCTAAGACTTTTGGTAAAGGGCTTGTGCAGGCTATTAACAAGCTTGGTGACGGGAGCGGAGTCAATGTGACCATCGCCAAATACCTCACTCCTAATAAAACTGACATTAATAAAAAAGGTATCGAACCTGATTATAAAGTCGATCTAGAGAAGCTTGATTATGATTTGAGTAGAGGTCCTTGGTTCTTTGATCCTAATGTAAAATTCGGTATTAGAACCCCAGAAGACGCTCAGGATAAGCAACTCATGAAAGCTGTCGAAGTTCTAAAACAAAAAATCGGTAATTCTGCTACTCCTCTCCCTGAAGAGGTTCTAACTAAAATTACTGATCTGGATAAAAAATATTCAGAGAAAAAAGCTACCCAAGATAAAAAAGACGAAAAGAAAAAAGAGAAACAGTCAGCGCAAGAATCCAAAAAATAATTAGAGGGTTCTCTAGGCTTGCCCTGCGATCAAATCAAGATTCTGCAATCCCTGTCCCCCAGCGCCTTTTACGAGGTTGTCGATCGCGCAGGTGATTATTAGAGTGTTTTTGGGCTTATCGAAATCTATTTGGATATACGAGCGGTTGGAATCCACTGCCCAAGCGGTTTGCGGATAGATGCTATCTTCTAGAATGTAATTGTGAGGAAAGTTTTGGTAGGTTTCTCGGTAGAAGTTTTTAAGCTCGTTGATATCGATCTGGGAGGATTTGGTCTTAATGTAGCAGGTGACCAATAAGCCTTGAGTCATTGGAATTAAATGCGGTGAAAACACAATCCCACAGGGCTTTTGCGCGACATCACCAAAAAACATTTCCAGCTCGGGGATGTGTCTGTGCTTGCCGCCAAGGTTATAAGGTGAACAAGAATCGTTTAGCTCACTAAAAAGTAACTTGATCTCTGCTTTTCTACCAGCTCCGCTAATACCAGATTTACCATCGATAATTATGCTATCGAGATCTAGATTCTGCGGTGAATGTTTTAGCAGAGGCGTTAAAGCCAAAATCGCCGCGGTGGTGTAACAGCCGGGATTACCAATTAATACTCCTTGAGAGCGATCTTGGGCTTTTGAGATTATTGCTTGATGATTAAACTCGACTAGTCCGTAAATGGCTGAGCGATTGGCTTCCAGGTCAGTGCGGTTAAAACCGTACCAAGCTTCGTAAGTTTTTATATCTCTAAATCTATAATCAGCACTTAAGTCAATCACGTGAATCCCTCTGGCAATCAGGCTTGGAGCGTATTGAAAACAAACGCCATTAGGAGTTGCAAAAAAAACAAAATCCACCTGATTTTTATCGAGGCTATTTATAAAATCATTATTTAAGCCTGAAAAATTGAGATTGATTCGGTTTTGGTAATTAGGAAAGATTTTAGAAAATTTTTCACCTTTATGCTGTTCACTGCCAATAAAAACTATTTCTAGATCATCACGCTGAAGAATTAAATCAATCAGCTTTAGCCCGGTATAACCAGTACTTCCAAATATTCCGCATCTTAATTTTTTTTTCACCCGCTTTAATTTTAATATATCGGCTTAAACCCGCGCCCGGAATCCATAAAGACCTATTAACCCCGTTAGATTTTTACTGTATTATATAAATAGTAAGACGACTATGCTACCAAACAAAATTATAAGTAAATTTATCCTTGCCCTGGTTTTAGTTTGTGCCGGTTTTATTGGGGTTTTTGCTGAAGAAAAAAAAGTAGTTATCGGCGATGCGAAGCTTGTCGGCACCGATTTTCAGGTTCCTCATGATTCTTTTGCCGATCTAAAATTCAAAAAACGCATTTATGATAATCCATCACGTTTGGTTTTTGATATTTTGGGGGCAAATCTCGGCAATAAAGTCGTTAGTTATGATTTGCCAGAGCGTTTTGGTCTTAAGCAAGTGAGATTAGCGCAATTTGATAAAGATACTGTAAGAGTTGTGATAGAGGGAGCGACAGTAACAGCTCTTGAAAAAGTTCGTATCGAAAACGTCGGTAGAGTTTTACATTTTAGATTCGGTATGGGCAATATCAAGATTTCTGATATCGCTATGGAGCAAGCTAACTTGCGTGTAGTGGCGGAGGGAGCTATCGTACCCAGAACAATCTTGCTGGATAATCCCACGCGTTTAGTTGTGGATCTTATTGGCTCGGAGTTAAAATCTCCTATCTTAGCGAAGTCTTTTAATATCGCCGATGAGAGCATAAAAGTCTCTCAGCTAGACGATTCTATCGTTAGAATAGTTTTTACTGGTCCCAAGTCTAATTTGCGTGATGTGAGAATCAGCACTAACGAGAAACAATTACTCGTTTTGCAAGAAGGCGCCAAAACAGCTCCTGAGCCTCAAGCGGCTTCTACCATTAGTAAGCTTCTATCTTTTAAGGTAACCAAATCTTCTCCTAGCGAAACTGTTTTTAGCCTCGAGCTTAAAGGCGAAGCCAAATATAAATTTTTAAAACTGCATAACCCAGAACGCTTAGTGGTGGATCTTGTGGATGTGAATTTTGATGAGGCTCTTTCGGCGGAAGTTTTACCAGAAACCCCCCATGTAAAGAGCACTAGATTTGGGCTTGCTACTCTGGGCAGACCAGTGACCAGAATAGTTTTTGATCTTAAGTCGGCTGATCTAATTGAGGAGTTTAAAGAATCTCTCGATAAAAAATTCTTATACATCAGGCTTCAGGGTAGCTCAAAAGATAAGGCTTCTGGCGCTGGCGATCTAGCTGTGTCTCTAAAAAGCCAGGGCGTAAGAGTGGTTCTGGATGCTGGTCACGGAGGTTATGATCACGGTGCGATTTATGGCGGACATAACGAAAAAGATATAAATCTTCAAGTCGCTACTCGCGTCCAAGAAAACCTCAAAGCCGCTGGAATAGATGCTTACATGACTCGTAATGAAGATCGCTTTATGTCTCTTTCTGAGCGTGTCGAACTCTCTAATACTATCGAGCCTAAGATTTTTGTTTCGATGCATGCTAACGCTCTTGTTACTAACCCTGATATGCAAGGCTTGCAGACTTATTATCATTCTGATGGCGGATTGAAGCTAGGAGAATATATCCATAAGCGCCTTGTAAAAGATGTCGGCATGCTAGACCAAAGAGTGCGTCACGCTAATTTTTGGGTTTGCAAATATACTAAAGCTCCTTCTATCTTGCTTGAATTAGGCTTTATGACTAATGTTGAGGAGCGCAACAAACTCACTCGCGATAGTTATCAAGCTGAATTAGCAAAAGCTATTTCCCGAGGCATTATTGAATATTTAGAGGATCATTAATTTGCGTTTAGGATTTTATGATTCAGGTCTTGGTGGATTATCGGTCCTTAAAGCTTTTATAGAGAGGTTTGGCAATAAGTTTTCGTATCTTTATTACGGTGATTCAGCGAACGCTCCTTACGGCGACAAGAGTCCTGAGCAGTTGATTAGCTTGATGAAAAATATTTTTGAATACATGCAAGAGCAAGAAGTGGATATTGTCGTTTCTGCTTGTAACACTAGCTCGATGTATTTGCAGGATATTGATCAAGATGATTATCCTTTTGAAATTTTAAGTTTATTTGCGGCGATGAAAAAGTTTTTTGATTCTTACCAAGCCTCCTTGCCGATCGCGCTTCTGGCGACTCAAGCAAGCATCAATTCTAAGCGCTACCTTAATTGGGGCGTAGAAATATTTCCGGTAGCTTGTCCTCGGATTGTGCCTTTTATGGAAAGCGGGCATCTGGAATCTGCCAAACTCGCTTTTGATGAGTATTTGAGCATTGTGCCAGCCGAAATCAAAACCATAATTATTGGTTGTACTCACTATTCGTTTTTGGTGGATGATGACCATCGCCAAAAATATAATTTTTTAGATCCAGCAGAAATTATCGCAAACCAGTTCGCTGACTCGATTTACGCGGATCAGTCTTTTATGCAAAAAGCTAATGCTACTGATGAGCTGGATTTGAATTTTCATTTTACTAAAGCTGATCAGTCTTATGTCCAAACTGCCCAAAGCCTTTTGGCAGTTTAGTTAGGAAATTCATGATTTCTTGCTTAAGCTCAGGGTCGATGAAGTGATCATCTTGACTGGGTTTGAACGAGTCTGTGATGTCTTCTAGTTTTTCAGAGCGCGATAGAATTGCGTAAGTATCAAGTAAATCCAAATCAAACCTTACGCTAGAACCTTGAGCTTGTAAGGGATTCACTCTTACCCCGAATCTAAGAGGTCCAAAATTTTTAGAAAGCGAACTTGAAATTTTTTTAGTTTCTTCGCTTTGTTTTTTTTCGGGGCTAAGAGGATTATTGATTTGGGTTTTTTCAGTGAATTCTATGCGTAGAACTTGAGAATCATTAGGTAAAGCTATCGGCGCAAGCTCTTGGGCTTTGGCCGCAGAAGTGTTTATAATTAAGACCAAAAATAAAGGAAATATTAATTTATGGGTAAGACCCATATGATATTTATACCCAAAATAAGTTAAGACTTAACAAAATACCATGTTTTTAGGGGATTTCGCTAGGTGTTTTTGCTTGTTTTGGTGAGAATTCCCGCGGGCGCCGAGCTAGAACTAAAATGCAACTGAGTTAAAGCTGATTGACCGTGGTTCTGGTAGAAATTTTTATCCAGGGTGTTAATCAGGTCGGTTTTAGACTCGGGGCCAGCCAGAATAATATTATTGCCGCCCAGACCAGCTCCGCTCAGTGAAGACCCATAAACTCCAGGTACTTGAGTCGCAAGATGCTGTAAAATATCATTTTGCTTGGTACTGGCGCGGTATATGCCGTAGTGCTCGCTGAGCGGTTTTGAGCTATTGAATTCATAAAAGAGTTTTTCTTCTTGGCTAAGTTCTTGCCAGTTACCGTCAAGAACTTTGTAGATGATTTCAGCTTGGTGAGAGAGATTCAAGTGCGCCCCGAGTCTCTCGATAGAAAAATCTTGCTTGAGATTTTTTAGTCTGGCTGATTCGGCTAGTCCGTAGAGCGCTAAGCCTCGCAGTTGGGGATCTTCGATACTCTTTAGTATCCCAAAAATTTCTTCTTGCGAATATTTATAAACTAAATCTCCAAGAAACTCACAACCAAACCCTGTCGCCATCAGGTTTATATCCTTGTAGCGCTGGATGTTTTGATTAGCAGACTGGAATTCTGGCAAGCTTTTATCTGCTTTTATCAAGCTGGGAGCTGTTACTAATAAAGTCCCTGACGGGATTTTATGATACTCAAGCTCTAGATCAGGATGTATTTTAATAAAGCTAAAATGATTTTTCTTGCCAAAGATCTCGGCAGACTGGTCTCCCAGACCGGATTTGAAGCCTCTTGCGTGCTCAACACGCTGTAGTAATACAAGCAAATCTTTTAGAATTTTTTTTTGTGCGGGGCTAGCTTGGTGCCTCTCATCTAGAGCTTTTGAAAGAAACTCGATTTGGAATAATTCTATTAGAGTAATAAGCGTGCTGATCATGAGTGCGTGCGATGAGCTCAAACCGCCTGCTGGAGGTAGATCGCTGGCGAATACTAAAATCACTCCTGCGTTTTGTGGGATAAATGGTTTTAGTTCTTCAAGAATCTTGAGTGGATAAAAAGTCCAATCTGAACTGTGAGAATCTCGAGGAAGCAGTGCTGGTGCGAATTCTGGACTTAGATTATCAAGTTTTAGCTTATTAAAAAACTCATGCTGGGGATCGGTAATAATCTGGCCGGCAACAAAAGTATCTCTATCGTCAAGTGTGTAAAGTAAATCACTATTGATGTAATCCGCATGCTTACTGAAACTCAGCCTGCCAGGACATCTGCTTACCACGGTGCGGGCATTCGGTAATAAAGCAGAATGGTTAAGAAGATTTTTTAGCTTCAGAAGTTTTGAATCAAGAATATCGGGATCTGAATAACTAGAGTCAAGATTTTTATGAGTCGAAGATAGAGGATTAGTTAGCTGTTTTAGTATCTCAAACTTGGTTGCCATGCGCTTCCTAGAGAACTAAGATTGCATGCTCTGGATTTTTATAGCTTCGATAAGATCGTTAGGCTCGATGCTACCTTCTTCAAGTAGAATTCTTCCGATAGGATATTTTTCGTCTGCTGGTTGGCTCGCTTGGATTTCAAGAGCTCTATCTAATTCTTTTTGGGTCAGAGCGCCAAGGTTAATTAAAATTTCACCGAGTCTGTATCTTTTTTTTTCTGTATTATTGTCGTTCATGGTTACTAGTATTTTATTCCCCTAAGATTGTTTTTCTAACGTCCAGATAATCACCAATCTTATCTGGATAAAACTGCAGCGACACCTAAAAGCTAAAGCTTATGGCTGCTTGGTTTCCCACCTGACCTGTTCGCTGACTTTTACCGCCAGCTGCAGTGTTTAATATTCTAGCATTAAACTTCTCATAAAGTCGCCTATCGCTTCGTTTTGCTCATCCCTCGCCATCATTATTGACCCCAAGTAAACTCCAGTGTCTCGGAATTTACTAGCCTCGCTCAAAACGCTTTTATGAGAAGTTAAAAACTTGTTTTGTGAAATTATTATTTGAAATTTATAGTGTACTCGTAGGAATGTCTTCTAATTAAAACTATTATTTGAAACTTATAGTATATTCGTAGACAATGTCTCAAATTCCATTATTTGAAATTTATAGTGTACTCGTAGGAATGTCTTCTAATTAAAACTATTATTTGAAACTTATAGTATATTCGTAGATAATGTCTCAAATTCCAAATTATGAATATCGCTTGCGCAT
>JBILGG010000002.1:0-22469 GCA_044351165.1 Candidatus Caenarcanales bacterium
GCATCTCCACACTTGATAAAATCCAAAAAATAAAAATTCTCTCTATTCATAAAAATCTTGTCGATCAAATCCATGAAGAAGATTATAGGCATTGGATCTCATCAGATTCTCGTTTACAAAAACTTCAAGATATCCTAAAAACCATAAAACAAAATAACGAAAAAGCACTTGTTTTTTGTGAGTATAACCAATACCAAAAGATCGTCCAAAACATGATCAATACTGAGTTCTATGAAGCTAATCCTAACCTGCTTGCTATTAATAGTAAGCTTGATGCCAGCGCGCGAGAGAAAACCATCCAAGCTTTTAAGCGTCATGAAGGTTTTAGTGCTCTAGTCCTGTCGCCTAAGTGTGCGGGCATGGGACTCAATCTCCAAGAGGCTAATCACATTATTCATCTTTCTCGTTGGTGGAATCCAGCTGTCGAAGATCAGGCGACTTGCCGTGCGTATCGAATCGGTCAGCGCAGAAAAGTGCATGTCTATTACTTTATAGCGGATACAGAATTCGAGCGCAATCTCAATGATAGACTCGAAGAAAAAAGAAAAATGCGCAAAAACTTATTTTCTTTAAGTTATAACCAAGATGTTTCTCAGTTGGATTTGATCCCTCTAAAAAAAAATCCTAATAGTAAACTCCGCCACCCGAGCGAGTTTGATCTCATAAAAGCTAAAAGCAAGACTGAGCAAGGGACGATTTTTGAGGATTACATAAAAGAGCTCTATGAGGCTCATGGCTATACCCTAAAAAAAATTCGTGACGATGGCATTGACTGGGTTCTAGAAAAAGATGGCGAGCAGATCGGCGTGCAAGTTAAGCACACCTCCAATAAGTTTTACGGCGGCTCTATCAAGGATATAGAGCGCTTCCCGTCTACGCTCCAGCGGCACAGATTCCGAAAGGGAATTTTTATCACTAACGGTGAGTATCCTAATAACCTCAAAAAAATTATTGAAGATATTAACCTTTCTAATAACCAAGTAAATATTCAATGGCTCGACAGAAGTGATCTTTATTATCTTTACGAGACCGTGCATTCGTAGGAATGTCTACGAATGACCAAGTTGTCTAGATAATGCCCGGTACGTGCCCCCGGTAAATACCCGCGGAAGCCTTACAAAAGTATGGTATAATTTACAGAATGTTAGATTCAACCCCCGCCCAAGAGATTTCTGCTTTGCCAGATTGCACTCAGCCCGCCTCCGATTTTTCTAATTTGTGGCTGGAGTGGCAAGTGGCTCAGGGACCCGATGAGCTGGTGAGTTTTGATTTTGATCTTGTTGTGAAGGAGCCGAGCGCTCTTGGCGCGCAGAAGGTGAGTGTCCCCTTTTTGGCGCTGATACACTTAGCCGAGAAATACTCATGGCTACAGGTTTTGAGAGGACCGGAGCATATTCCGCAAGATCCTTATGAATTGGTGCGTTTTATAAAAACCCTAGAAAATTCTCAACGTTAGGTTTTACTAAATGCAAGCACATATTTCTTAACATAAATTAATTATCAGTGTCAGGATATTGACACTAAGCCCCCTAAAGAGCTATAAATAATAAACGTAACTCTTAAAAATAAATGTCAATATACTGACAAAAAGGATGAATATGAAAAATAAACTCTTAATACTATTAATTTTGGTCTCTGTGAATCTACCGGCGTTTTCGATGGTTCCGCAGTTTATAAAAGCCCCAAACGCTCCAGTAAGATTGGATTTGGAGGAATCTAAGAAAATCTCTAAATTATATAAAGAGTTTGCTGAATTTAAATCTCTTATCGAGCAAGAGGCTCCCCAACAGCTTTTGAGAGCTAGAAAAAAAGGTGGAGGAGGAACGGCTTCTGCGACTTTGGTTGGTAGGTATGGTTTGAGATCTGATGGTGAGGTTTTTATTTTTGATATTATTAACGCTAGTTTGGATAAAGCTGGTAATGGCTTGATTGAATTCGTCCTCTATGATCAATACGGTACCTTCTTATATAATACGGTTGGTGTATTGCAAAAAAACACCTTGACTTTCATGCTAGTTTTTATCAATGGTGCACAGCTTGTTAATCTTGCCCTAGATCCGAAAAAAGACTATGGTGGATCTGGGATTGTAATAACAGAACTGATTGCTGAATGTCAGATAGATTCTGGAAATGATTTTGTCAATAGGGATGAAACTTACAGCTGCCAATACAGAGGTTCTCAATTTGATATGAAAACAGTTGAACTATTTAAAGCTTCACGCTAACTCCAATCCACCCACCACCAAAACAAATTCTCCCTGAATCTCTTTTGGGAATTGGGTTTTGAGCTGGTCGATAATTTCTTCAACAGCCCCAAAATAATGTTGTTCAAATTTTTTGGTTAGCTCGCGTGCTAAAAAAATCTTGCGTGTGGGTGAAGGTACAAAAACATTTTTTATATCTTCAAGTGTTTTTAGTATGCGGTGTGGGCTCTCGAAAAACACTAGGGGACGAGCTTCCGAGCTCAGGGTCTTTAATACGCGCCTTCTCTGTTTAGGGCCGTGCGGTAAAAATCCCTCAAATACAAACCTAGAGCAGTCTATAGGGCAGACGCTTAGCGCTGCAGTGAGCGCAGAGGCGCCTGGCAAGGGCACTAGGGTGTGTTCTGTGCCTGAGATAGCCTGAATCAAGCTGGAGCCAGGATCTGAGATCAGGGGCGTGCCAGCATCTGAAATAATGCCGATATCCTCGCCCGCTGAAAGCCGCGCTAGGATTTCGTTACAGCGTTTTTCTTCGTTTTCTTTATTACAAGAGATAAGTTTTTTTTCGCCTAATTGAAAATGATTAATTAGCTTCATGGTCACGCGCGTATCTTCGCAATAAAGAGTTTTTAGCTCCTTAAGCACGCGGAGCGCCCTGAGACTGATATCTTCAAGGTTTCCTATTGGGCTGGCTATAATGTAAATACTGGACATGGTTTGAACAGGGTGGTCTATTTGCTTTAAAACGGAGATTTTAGGCGAATCCTTTAAGGAATTGTTAATTCATATTAAACAATCACCTACTCTAGTATATAGCCTTATTGACTATGCTAGAATACTTTTCTTGCATGGCACTTAAAAGAAAAAAACCTAGTCCTGATTTAGAAGAGTTAAACTACAAAAACGTAGCTCTCCTAAACAAGTATTTAGACTCAAGTAATAAAATCTTGGGCCGCGGTCAAACTGGATTGGACGCTAAAAAGCAACGCCAATTGCAAAGAGCAGTTAAGCAGGCTAGAAGTCTTGGCCTCTTAGGATTCAATTAAGGAGATTATCAATGTCACGCAAATGCGCAATTACTGGTAGAACAGCAGGCAAAGGGTGGAGATATTCTTTCTTAAGAGCTCACTTTAATCCGACTGCCAAAAGAAAATTTCACATTAACCTTCAAGAAATTGTAGCGATTATTGACGGCAAAAAACAAAAACTAAAAGTCAGCACTAAAGCTCTAAAGACTTTCCCAGAATTAAAATCTGGCATTTCAAGCGCTCAGCTAAAAAAAGGCAGACGCAGAAGAATGAATAAAGCTAAAAACGCTGTAAAATAAATACATGTCATCTACAGATTCAGTAAGCATTAAGGAATTAGCTTCTAAGCTAAAAACTTCTGACGCTCTTATAAAAAAAATCATAAAAGATTTTGAAATCGAAACTAAAAGAGATCAAAAACGAGTTCTTTTGAGTGCCGAATCTGTCCAGACTATAAGAGACATATTAGCTTTAAGAGCTAGCGGTAAAAAAAACATAGAAATCAAACAACTTTTTGATGAGGCTAAGGGCGTTAAACCAAGTGCAGGACCGAATTCTATCGAGCCTGGAGAAATGCCCGCAGAAGCGGCTGTCGAAGAGACCTCGCCTGAAGCTAAAAAGCCCAAAAAACCTAAATCAGCTAAACCAGCTAAGCAAGAGCCTTCTGCTCCTGAGCAGTCAGTGGATTCACCGGAAAGTTCTCAAGATCCGCGCGATCCAGAAATTGCTGTCGAGGGACTTAGTGCCGATGATATTCTTGAGCTTTCGGCGCTTCCGATTAATCAAGATGTGGATGTTTTAGTGCCGGGTGATTACCTTGAAGATGAAATCCCCCAATCCAATACCCAAGACGATCTTAAGCAGTTATTATCGCTAGAAGGTAATGAGGATCTAGACGAAGAGCTTGAAGATGAGATCACTGATGAGCAGATCGAAGAAGAGCTCACTCAGCAAAACAGGCGCGGTGACAGGCTTTCGCCTCGTAAGATTCGTCGTCGTCAATTTAGTTTTCGTTATATCCAGAGACAAATCGCAAATGATTCTAAGCGCGTAAACTACATAAAACAAAAACTACGCCGCGGCAGTCTTTCCACAAAAGAAAAAATGATACTAGAAGATTCGCTACATCATAGAGCGGTATTGCTTTCTGGGTGGATACAGTTGTTACGTTGGGTTAAGAGCTAAAAAATAAAATGCTTAGATTTTTAACTAGTGGAGAAAGTCACGGGCCCGAGCTAAATATAATCCTAGAGGGCATTCCAGCTAATATGAATTTATTAGCAGAAGATGTGGATCTTGATCTTAAGCGTCGCCAAGCGGGATACGGGCGCGGTGGGCGCATGAAAATCGAAACTGATAAAGTGATTTTTACTGGTGGTGTTCGCCACGGCAGGACTTTTGGGGGCGCGCCGATCGGCATGAAGCTCATCAACAAAGACCACGAAAAATGGCTAAATGTAATGTCCTCTAAGCCAGTCGACACCAGTGATCCAGAGATCCAGAAGCAACTACAAGATAAATTTATTTCGCGCGTAAGACCTGGACATGCTGATTTTGCTGGAGCTCTTAAGTACCAAGCTGAAGATGTAAGAGATATTCTTGAGCGTTCTTCTGCTCGTGAGACCACGTCTAGAGTGGCTGTAGGAGCGGTTTGTAAAAGATTTTTGCAAGAGTTTGGGATAGAAATTTATTCTCATGTGCTGAGAATCGGTGAGCTTGAGTCTTCTACTAATAATCAAAATTGGTGGAGTGATTTAGACCAAGATGAGTATTCTCGGCGCAAGCAGTTAATAGAAAATTCTGAGCTTAGGATCTACGATCCAAGCGGTCTTGAAGATCAAAAGTTTAAGGATTATATCGACTCTATTCGCAAAAAAGGCGATACCGTCGGTGGTCTTCTAGAGGTTTTTGCTCTGGGAGTGCCTGTGGGATTGGGTTCTCACGTGCAGTGGGATAGAAGGCTAGACGGACTTATCGCTCAAGCCTTGATGAGTATTCATACTGTAAAATCTGTCGAAGTCGGTATCGGAGATCAAGTCTCTGAGCTTCTTGGCTCGCAGGTGCATGATCAGATTTTTCTTAATCAAGATTCAGCTGATAATTCGGACTTGAGATACACTCGTAAGACTAATAACTCTGGCGGTATCGAAGGCGGTATGTCTAATGGTATGCCTATCACTTGCAGAGTAGGTGTTAAGCCTATTCCTACTCTAGTCTCTAAGTTAGCGTCTGTGGATTTATCTACTAAGACCGAGTCAGAGTCTCATTTTGAGCGATCGGATGTTTGTGTAGTTCCGGCCGCTGGAGTGGTGCTAGAAGCGATGCTTGCTTTTGTAATTGCTAAGGTGTTTTTAGAAAAATTTGGCGGTGATAGTATGCAAGAAATCAGCCGTAATTATAATGCTTACCTTGAGCAGTGCTCAGGAAGATAGTTTTACCAAGGTTTTAATTTTTTGGTTTTTGCGCCTTGTGCTTGCTGACTAGATCCTTGCTTAATATCTCCGGGATCAGCTTCTTCGACTTGCATTAATAATCTTTCAACATCTTCATCACTAAGACCATTGGTGCTCTCAGGGTCGCTCTGGGAGGGTGATTGGTTCTCTTGGGGCTTGGGGTTTTGCTGAGGGTTTTGATTGTTTTTGTTTTTATCCTGGTTATCAGGTTTTTCTTTTTTTTGATCGTTTTGATTTTTTTGTTGGTTTTGATCTTCTTGTGATTGATTCTTACCTTCTTGTTTTTCTTGCTCGAGCATTCGGCGAGCCAGTTCTAGATTGTGTTTAGCATCTTCATCATTAGGATCAAGTTTTAGAGCTTGCTCATAAGCTGAAATAGCGTTAGGATAATCTTCTAATTTAAAATAGGTGTTACCAAGATTATAAAAAGCTTTTTGCTTGAGTTTTTTGGACGAGCTGTTTTCTGCTGATCTACCAAAATTCAAAAGAGCTTCTTGATAAAACCCCTGGCGATAATTACTAATCCCCATATTGTAGTTTAGACGTGGGTTTCGCGGCTCTTCTACCAAAACTCCTTCGTAGTAAGACCTTGCTTTTTTATAATCATTAGCGCTAAGCGCAAAATCACCAGCCCATAATTTGGGATTAAAAACATTAGCCTGAGCGGGTGATGGGTTTATCAAGCTTAGGGTCAAAAACAATAAAATTATTTTACGTTTTTTTCTGGGAAGCTTGAATATTTGACTCCAATTAAAACTAAAACTCAATAAAAACTCCAGAATTAAAGCCAGAAACGCAATAGCCATGAAGATTTGGTAGGTCTCATACCATTTTTTTGTTTTGCCGGATTTTTGCACTTCGTCTTTTAGATTTTCGTTTATAAATTGAAAATATAATTGATCGATATGAAAATCTCCGGTAGTAGATCTGATGTATCGTCCGCCAGCTGACTCTGCGACTTTTTTTAGTAGAGTATCATCTAGTTTTGAAATTACTATATTACCGCTTTCGTCTTTTACTAAGCCAGAATCAAGCTCAATAGGGGAGCCTTTTTCAGTGCCGATACCGATAGTAAAAATTTTAATACCTTCCTCATATGCTCTAGCCGCCTCGAGAACGGTTTCTTTATCTTGCTCCTCACCGTCACTGATAATTACCAGAGCCTTAGATTCAGAAGCCACATGCTTAAAAGCCTTGCGGGCTGTTTCTATAGCTGATTTTATTGAAGTACCCGGCTCTGAGACTGAGTCTATAGAAATTTTTCCGAGCCAATCTTTTACTAGTAAGTAATCGTGAGTGAGCGGGGTTTGGAGGAATCCGTCTCCTGCAAACACAATTAATCCTAGGCGGTCACCTTGGAGTCTATCTATTAATTTGGATATTTCGATTTTGGCGCGAGTAAGTCTATTAGGGCTAATATCAGTCGCCATCATGCTTGCAGAGACATCAAAAGCTACCATAATATTAGTGCCTTTGGTCTCGACTTGTTTCCACTCATAACCCCAGCGCGGTGAAATCAGAGAAATAATTATCATCAAAAAAGCTATGAATACCAACGAGTAGCGCAGAAAAGTTTTTTGGGAATTAGAATTGGGTATTAAAGTTTTTAGCTGAGCATCAGATCCAAGCTCTTTTAGGACTTGCTTGCGTCTTTTCCAAGCGTAAGCAAGCAGGAAAACCGCTCCTAGAGCTAAAAACAAGAGAGGTAAATATTCTGGATGCTTAATATTCATTTATGTGATCCTAAATAAAACCGTGTTAGCTAGAACGAGCTCCATCACAAATAAGCCCAAAACGACCCAAAGAAATTTTTCAAAAATATCTTTATATGAGCTATATTCTTTTACTTCTATTTCTGTTTTTTCAAGCTTATCAATATAGTTATAGATGTTTTCTAGTTCCTGACTGCTTTTGGCGCGGAAATATTGCCCGCCAGTCATTTCAGCTATATTAATCAACAAATCTTCATCTATAGAAAACTCCTGTTTTACCATTAATGGTCCTTGCGGAGTATCAATCCTAAAAGGCACTTCACCTTCTTGTCCTATACCGATGGTGTAAATTTTTACATCAAGCTCCTTAGCTAATTCAGCAGCTACTTGCGGAGAAATATCACCTGCGGTATTTTGTCCGTCTGTCATAAGAATTAAAATCTTGGACTTCGCTGATAGATCCTTCATTCTTTTAACGCCCAAAGTTATAGCCGTGCCTATCGCTGTCGCTCCGCCCACCATGCCGATTTCAAGATTATCAACAAAATCCAAAACCGCTCCATGATCCAAAGTCAAGGGGCACTGAGTAAAAGCTTTTTCGCCAAATACAATCAAGCCCAAGCGATCTTTTTCTCGCTTGAGTATAAAATCATGCAGAATATGTTTTAGTACTTCTAATCTGTCAGCTTCTCTGCCTTCGAGCCGAAGATCAAGCGCTGACATGCTTTCAGAAGCATCCACCGCAAAAAAGATATCCAGCCCTTTGTGCTTGCTGAGCGTAAAAGATTGCCCTAATTGAGGTCTAGCTAAGGTAATTATAATGAGCGTGATGGTCAGAATTCGGATTATAAAAGGCAGATGAAAACCAATCCAATCAAGAACACTAGAGTAGTTTTCTTTTTTCTCCGTAAGAGGTAGTTTTAGGCAAGCCTGATTAGCTTTAGATACGTAAGCTAGTATCATTAGCGGTACTAACACCAAAAACAAAAGTACCCAAGGATTAGCAAAAACCATTAGATCTCCTCCTTAGCTTGATTCAGTAGTTCGAGGCTTAGTTTGTTTTCGATCGAAGTTATTATTTCTTTTGTGGTTGCGATATCTGCAAGTTTTTGATCGACATCAATAGGTTCGCGAGCGAATTTAGCTAGGTCTGCTCGATTAAACATCCTCATAAAAGCTAATGCCTGACTGGTTTCTATATGCGGCTCGCTTGTAAGAATATCTTGCATTTCTTCGACTGTTTTATCAAGAGTAGAAATTTTTAGTCTTTCATCGAGATAGGATTTTACTATTTCAGAATATCTCAAATAAAAAATCTTAGGACTTAAACCCGTATCAAGCTCCCCAAGTCGTTTAAAAGCCTGCTCCATAATCGTAAGAGGTTTTGGTTTTTTAAGATTTTTGATATAGCGATAAATTAGCCAGCCGACAAGTGCAATACCAGCAATGATTAGTAGGTATATAACCCAGTCAGGGAGTTCGATACCTTGGAATCCTTTTATGTCACGTAATTCATCGTCAAGCTTAAAATCATCTATATTATGACTCAGAACTAGTCCATTAGAGTTTTTGAGATTCGGCATTAGTGGCGTTTCTCCCTTCTGATAAATAGCTCTAATAAATCTTTTATGTAGGGTTTATGAGTATATAAATCCAAAAAATCAATCCCCAGAGATTTAAACAGGGAGCGGGTTTGGTCTTGTTGGTTTTTTTGTTTTTCGAGAAATTTATTGCGCACGGATTTTTTGTTAAGGTTAAGTAGGGTCTTGCTTGCGTTTTCTGGATCTACAATTTCTATAAAACCAATATTAGGAAGCGAGAATTCTCTGGGGTCTCGAACCGAGATAGCGATTAGGTCCTGGGTGTTTCTTAGAATTTTTAGAGGAGCGACATAATCAATTTCATTATCAAAATTTATAAAATCTGAAATCAAGAATACTACTGATCTGGGAGGAATTCTTCGACTCGCCTCCTGCAAAACCGCTCGAAGATTGGTTTTAGGGGAATCAGGTGTGTAGCTAAGTAAATCTCTAATTAGCTTAAAAATTTGCGCCTTGCCTTGTTTAGGCGGGATATAAGCTTCTATTTTGTCAGTGACTAACATCATTCCGACTTTATCGTTATTTTTGATAGCCAGGGAAGCCAGTACCGAAGCAAGTTCTACAGCCATTTCTTTTTTGTTGAATTTTTGGGTCCCAAAAAATGTCGATGCGCTCAAGTCAATGATTAAAACTATAGAGAGCTGTCTTTCTTCTTTGTATTGTCTGATATATGGCTCTTGCATCTTAGCGGTGATTTTCCAATCCAAGAATCTAATATCATCTCCGATTTGATATTCTCGTACTGATTCGAAATTTAGACCTCGTCCTCTAAAAGCTGATCTGTATTCGCCCGCCAAAATCTCACTAGCCAAGCGATCTGTCTTGATCTGCATTTTTTTTATAAGAGCGACTAGTTCTTTATTTATTACCATTGTGATCAGGCTCTAAAATTTTATGGAACTTCTATCGAATCAAAAATTACAGAAATAATATCATCTGGTTTTCTATCTTCTGCTTCCGCTTCAAAACTCACTATAATCCTTTGTCTGAGCACATCGTAGCCGATACTTTTTACATCTTGCGGAGTTACATAGGCTCTGCCCTGCAAGTAAGCGTGAGTCTTTGCTGATAGAGCAAGCGCGATCGAGGCTCTTGGCGAAGCTCCAAAAGCGATCAAACCATCTAGCTCTTTGATTTTGGTGCTTTTACCTTTGCTCTGGGTCATGCCAGTTCTTGTCGCAAAAACTATATCAATAATATAATCTTGAATTTTTTCATCGATATAAATTCTATCGACTAGCTCTCTAGCCTTAAAAATATCTTCCTTGCCCAAAACCTTATTAAAACTGATTTCTTGCTTAATAGACATCATGTTCATGATCTTTTTTTCTTCTTCGCGGTTAGGGTAGTCAATTTTTAATTTCATGAGAAATCTATCCATCTGTGCCTCCGGTAGGGCGTATGTACCTTCCTGCTCAAGCGGGTTTTGGGTAGCAAGGACTATAAAAGGCTCATCAAGGTTATAAGTAGTATCGCCGATGGTGATGTGTTTTTCGGCCATGGCTTCAAGTAGTGCAGACTGCACCTTAGCGGGCGCACGGTTTATTTCATCAGCCAAAATTAAGTTACTAAAAAGAGGTCCTTTTTTAGTCTCAAAATCATTAGAATTAGGTCTAAATATCTGGGTGCCGATTAAATCAGCCGGTAAGAGGTCTGGCGTGAATTGTATGCGCTGAAAATCAAGCCCAATACAATTTGCTAAGCTTTTGACAGTTTCGGTCTTTGCTAGACCCGGCACGCCCTCGATCAAGATATGTCCGCCAGCAATAATTCCCAAGATAAGTCTTTCAATAAAGATATCTTGACCAATGATTTTTTTGTGGATTTCTCTAATTGCTTCTTTGAATTTAAGGCTATGAATCTGAATCTCTGAGCTTAATTCCTGCAAGTCACTTGGTGAAGTATTCATATTCTAAGTTTACACCTAATAAGTTTAAAAATCTATTCAACAACAAAAAAAAGCCCTGCATTGAGCAGGGCTTTTTTAAATAAGTTTAGAAACTTCTTTCTAGAATAGAGAGAAGTAGCTAGCTTGAACACCGATATCAGCGGAATCGCTGTTCATACCGATAGGTAAGCCGACTCTAAGTTGTTTATTGTTGTCGTCGCCCATACCTACGATAATACCAGGAACTAATCTTAGATCAGTACCGAGGTTATCGTTGTATACAGAGTTACCTAACAAGCCAAGAGAAAGACCAACGTTTTTGTCGTCTCCCATAGAAAGAACTGCTTCATTGTAGTAAACAAGAGAGTTCTGAACTTCACCAGCTTGAGGTACATCAAATCTGTAACCAACATCACCGTGCCAAGTTAGGTTATCACCTAAATTGAATTGGAATTCAGCACCAGTCTGGAAGCCATAAGCGTTAGCTCCGTAGATAGGTCTGTAAGTGTTAGCTAATAAAAGGTTGTTGTGAACGAACGGGAAGTGTTGGTTGATATAAAGAGAGATCGATAGATCTTCTTCTTGAACCACACCAGCTTCTAAAGTAAGGCCCATGTTTTGGAAACCGAGAGCAGATCCTTCAGCAATTTCTGTCTCATCTCCGCCCACTTCAGCAACACCTAAAGCCATACCGATATTGATACCCACTCTTGTTGGGATTTCAGTATCAAAAGTATGTCTGATGTCGATTCTAGGCATTGTGAAGCTGTTAGAGCGAACATCAAATCCACCAACTTCTGAGTGATCACGGAACCAATCGAAATTGATTCTTAATTCGTTTTGATTTTCAGTATCCATTTTAGCGTTTTGAACGTTTAGAGGACGTAAAGCTGTAGCGTTTACAGCGTTAGTGCCAATCACTATCATCGCTAATAGCATAAGAACTGATTTTTTCATAGATTAATATCTCCTATTTATTCTTTACTATTAATTTGATTTTTTTCGTGGCCATGCCCGATGAAAAATCAAACAGATCCGTCGCGGATCAAATCTAATAGTCTCATGGTTTTATACTTTCTTCAATATATTTACATAACGAAAACGGATAGATCGCTAAACTTTAATCATCTGATTTATTGGTTCCCGCATAAGCTTGCGAATTTTTCAGTGGATCCTTAATTAGTGGCTTAAAATAATTCTATGTTTGATTTACAGTTCAATGGACTGAGCACAAAAAACTTTTCTTGTGATTTTTGGAATAGTCCAGAGACTGAGCAAATTGATTTATGCCTAAAATTTTTATTTCAATCTGGTATAAAAAAAATTCTAGCTACTATCATTACGGATAATCCTGAAAGAGCCTACAATAATTTAAACACAATTTTTGAGTATCGTAAAAATCTTGGAAGAGCTGAAATCAAGTCACAGACTGAGATAGCAGGCGTGCATGTCGAGGGCGGCTATATATCTCGCCTCGGAGTTCATCCTGGAGATTATGCTTGCGCGTTTGATTATAAATTCGCTCAAAAAATTACTCATGATTTTCCTGATTTAATTAAGCTCTGGACTTTGTGCCCGCGTATTGATAAGGACGGCTCTATGACTGGATTTCTGCAAGACCAAAACGTATTAGTGAGTTACGGACATAGTAACGCTAGTTATCACGAAGCTCAAGATGCTTTTAAAAAACATAAAGTTAATTTGGTTACGCATTGGGGTAATGCGATGTTTGTTATGAAAAATTTTCATCAGCGCAACACCAGTGAGCAAGAGCTTTTGGCACTTGAGAATCTTGATGTGGATTCTTGCTTGCCTGATGAGATTGGAATTGGACTAGCGGCTTACCGTAATCCCGATGTTTATTGTATGGCGATCGCTGGCAGTGATAAAGATGCGGATCTGCACCTAGATCCACGTTTACTAAATCAATTAGCCCGCAAAAAACTTGATAAATTTATCTTGGTTAGTGATTGTGTGGCCTACAAGGGCCCCAGGCCAATTAATCTGGTCGGAGGCTTAAGTACTCTTGCCGAGCACAAAAAAAACGCAATTCTAGCGGGTATAGCCCCTGATCTAGTGGAAAATGCGCTTAATGCCAATATTGAGGCAGTTTTTCATGGGTAAAAACCCCTAAAAGGCAGGTTCTTGATCGACCATTTGGAGGACTTCCGTTCAACATAAAATGGGTATATCGGATTTGTATGGATTCTGCTCAAAACAGCGATTCCTTTTATGGTAGTGACGATGATAAATACTTAGAGTATTCATCTACTAATAGAAGGACCATAGAATTATTAGGTAAGCTCCTGGATGCCGCTAAGCGAGCTCAGGATCAGGGCAAAAACCTTGCCCTAAATAAAATTATTTTAGAAGCTAATCGGCTTAGTAATCGGCTGAATGTCAGTATGCTAAAAACTCCGCCTACACCAAGTATGCAACTGGATTTTACTCAGGGACAGCAATTAGATGAACAAAGAGATTCTCAGCCTAGAAAAATGTTTTTTACTGAAGCGATATACCTCAAAAACAAGCAGGCTCTTGCTCAGCAGGCTAAACAGTTTGTACAAGTGCGCGGCGTGATTGTAGATTAGAATTTATTAGATAAACCTATTGTCTGTGTTTGCGATGCTCTGTATCCCCGTCGTGAGGGCAGTTTGCAAAGATTTGGAATTGCATATCTACGATTTCGACTCCAAGCTTTTCGGCGATCTCCTTGCCAAGTTCGTTTATTCTCTCGTCTTCAAATTCAATAGTTTTATTACAATTCAAGCAAATTATATGATGATGCGGCGGCGAGTTAGCGTCGATCAATTCGTAGTGTTTATGAGTCTCAGCGAAGTCTAATTCTCGTAGGATATTCATCTTTACTAGCATTCGCAGAGTTCTATAAGTAGTAGCTAAGCTTATCTGTTCGTTTTTGGATTGTAAAATTTCAAACACATCTTCTGCGCTAAGGTGCTTATCGCCAGCATCATGAAAAATACGCATGATCAGTTCGCGCTGAGGAGTTATGCGGTATCCTTGGTTTCTTAGGCTTTGGATCAGACCTTCGGTTTTGTCTTCAAATGGAAACATTATTTTTATTCTAGCACCTTAATGATTCGCTTTTGGGACAGTCCTTAGAGGGCATGTCAAACTCTAGGTTCCACATACAAGCTGAATATCCATTAATTAGATTTGAGCAATTTTTCTTGTGATTAGAAAAACTTTTTGCGCATGAACAAAGGTCAGATCTATAAATATTGGCTTTTGGGCTAAAAGGTCCAAAGCGTTTTTCCGAGGTGATAGAAAAAACAGAAGAGATATTCAATCCCAGTGCCGATGCGATGTGTAGCGTACCTGTATCTGCGCTATAGACATGATCAGCTTGACTTAGAATTTTGGCAAGCTGTAAAAGAGAGGTTTTGCCGATAAAATTTTCTACTCGCTTAGCTTGAGTAGCTGATCCTGAGTAGTGTTTAGAATCTATGAACTTATCAATTTCTTTTGCAATATTAGCTTCATCGGGTCCGCCAAGAACTTTTATGTAATAGTCTGTGGTAGTTACTAACTTATCTATAAGATTCATCCACTTAGATAAAGGATAAGCGCGGTGGGGTCTGAGATTGCCGACTCCAGGTACGATGCAGATATATTTTTGATCAGAATAAATATGCTTGATTTTAAGAACCTTGTAATCAAGGACTTCGTAGGGGTTCTTGATGAGTTCTGTTTTTAGGTTAGGCTGGTAGCAGGTCGCAAAGTTCGCAACCGCACTCAAGGACTCGTCTCTAGAATAAATTTTTAGTTTTTTACTATGAAAAAATTTAAAATTTAGTACAAAAGCTTTTAGTCTATTGCTATGCAGATAAATGAATTCATCTGCTGGAGTGGTTTTTAGGGAATCCGTAAGAGCCTTTTCTTCTTCTGAGAAATTCTTGGCGAAGATTTTATTAAAGGGACCTTGATGAGTGATTAACCAAGTTTTGTCCACAAAATCACAAGCGGCATTTATTAGGTCTGCTATTTGTTTTGAGCCAACCACAATCTCTATATGGGCTTGAGGGTTATTTAATTTTGCTAATTTTATTGTGGGCAAAGTATGGATAATATCGCCTATAGCTCCTATTCTAAAAAAAATTATTCTCTGGCCCTGCACTAATAATAAGTATAAAACACAAAAAAGTTTTAGGAACAAAACCTAGGTTCTATAAGTCTTTTTAACAGGCTAATAGTGCCTTATGCATAAAAAATTTAGATTTATTTATAGCCTTTTGGGTTCAATATTGTTGGGCTTGATATTTAGCCCGGCCTATGCCGCTCCTGGTTTATCTGTGAATCTTGGCGAAGGAGCGAACAGTGCTACGGTAGGCGTGCAGGTTTTGATCTTACTAACTGTGTTGAGTGTGGCTCCTTCGATACTTCTGATGACTACGAGTTTTGTAAGATTTATAATAGTTTTTGGGATGCTCAGGACTGCTATGGGTTTAGGGCAAATGCCTCCGACTCAAGTACTGATCGGGCTTTCATTGATTTTGACTTTTGTTGTGATGCAACCGACTTTTACTAGAATTAATGACGAAGCTTTGCAACCATTTTTGGAAAAAAAAATTGACGAAAAAAAATTCATTAATGATGCTCTTTTGCCGCTTAAGGATTTTATGCTGGTTCAGACAGGTGAAAAAGAGCTTGGGCTTGCTTATAAAATAACAAAAGCAGAAAAGCCTAAAACCCGTTCAGAGATTCAGACTCCTATATTAATGATGTCTTTTATGCTCAGTGAACTTAAGAAGTCTTTTCAAATCGGTTTTATGCTGTTTTTGCCGTTTATTATTATCGATATGATTACAGCTAGTGCGCTGGTTTCAATTGGATTGATGTTTTTGCCGCCGACTACTTTATCTCTGCCGTTTAAATTGGTTTTATTTATTTTAATTGACGGCTGGAATATTCTCAGCGAGGGATTAATTAAGGGATTTATTCCAGTCTAAAGGAAAATTATGGATCAAGCGATATTTTTAGACATGACTAATAAAGCATTTATAGTTACTGCTATAATTGCGATCCCGATTTTGATTCCTGGACTGATAGCAGGTTTACTTATAAGCTTGTTTCAAGCCGTCACCCAAATCAGCGAGCAGACTTTGACTTTTGTGCCTAAGCTTATAATACTCATCGCTAGCTATTTTGTCGCTGGTCCTTGGATAGTAAGATACTTGGTGAATTACACTCAAGATTTATTTCTAAGAATACCTGAGTTGGTTAATGCTGCGCCCGTTGCACCGATTTAGAATTTTAGCGAGTCTCAAGTATTCTGCGAGGTCCATGGATAGGATCTTCTATCACGATAGTCTGGTCACGCTCAGGCCCCACACCCACAAGCGTAATAGGAATATTTAAAATCCTTTCTAGGTATCTGACGTAGTTTATTGCACCGACTGGTAACTCCTCGAATTTACGCGCGTTACAAGATCTTCTACCTTCGTCTTTCCAGGTGTCGATTTTTTCGTAGATCGGCTCGACGTATTTTAGGAAGTTGGATTTGGCTGGCAAGTCAGAATAGATTTCGCCAGTGCGAATGTCTTTATAAGCATTGCACACATAAAGCTCGTCTAGATCATCAAGCACATCGAGCTTGGTAAGCGCAAGACAGTCCATACCATTAATGCGAATTGAGTAGCGCATTAAGACCGCATCGAACCAACCCACTCTGCGAGAGCGTCCTGTGGTCGTCCCGATTTCTTCCCACGCTGTACCTTCGGCGCGAAGAATCTTCGCTGAAG
Source organism: Candidatus Caenarcanales bacterium (assembly GCA_044351165.1). Lineage (GTDB taxonomy): Bacteria > Cyanobacteriota > Vampirovibrionia > LMEP-6097 > LMEP-6097 > JBEAYS01. The sequence continues at coordinate 16,646 of JBILGG010000002.1, forward strand.
TGCCGGTGATCTCAGTTGGGAAAGGTCCTTCACCGACTCTAGTGGTGTACGCCTTAGCTATGCCGATAACTCTATCAATAAAATTTGGTCCGACTCCTGAGCCGATGCAAGCCCCGCCAGCGACAGGGTTTGAGCTGGTTACATAAGGGTATGTGCCGTGATCTAAATCTAGGAGTGTGCCTTGCGCTCCTTCAAAAAGAATATTTTGGCGGGCTTTGCCGGCTTCCCAGATTTTGGCGGCAGTGTCAAACACATACGGCAAGAGCATTTTACCGTATTCGACATATTCGCGGTAAACCTCTTCGATAGTCAGCGGCTCTAAGCCAAATAGTCTTTCTAGGAGAATATTTTTTTTGGGGATTAAAGTTTTGAGCTTATCTAATAATTCATCAGGCTCAATTAGATCGCTCATCCTCAGACCGTTTCGCTCAGATTTATCTGCGTAAGTAGGTCCTATGCCTCTGCAAGTAGTGCCGATTTTTTTGGAGCCGCGCAATTCTTCTTGGGCTTTATCGATCATAAGATGGTAAGGCAGAGTTACGTGTGCTGAAGCACTGATCTGGAGACCATCTACGCTGATTCCTTGATCTTGAAGTTCTGAGATTTCTTTTAGAATTACTTTTGGGTCTATTACTGTGCCTGGCCCGATCATACAGACCTTGCCTGGATAAAGAATTCCAGAGGGAATGAGGTGGAATTTATATTTTTTGCCGCCAGCATTTACCGTGTGACCAGCATTACTGCCGCCTTGGTAGCGAACTATATAATCAGCATTTTTAGAAAGTAAATCTACGATCTTGGCTTTACCCTCATCTCCCCACTGCGCGCCTACTACTATTACATTTGCCATAACGTGCTTATTTTAGCATTTAGGGGTTTTGTTTAACTAAATAAAGTAAAATTGACCCCTTTTATATAATTTCTTAGCCTGTTATTCTTAGCTGCAGCCAGGGTTATAAGCCAGATAGCAAGCGACTTTGGTCTAGATATTTTTATGTTTACCAAAACCTTTTCAGCTAGTCCTAGAGGAATTGAGGCGCATATAATCGGCGTGGAAGTCGATGCAAGCGCCGGTGTGCCTGGATTTGGGATAGTGGGACTCCCTGATAAATCTACTACCGAAGCAAAAGAGCGGATCAGCGTAGCTATGCGCTCGAGTAATTTTGAATTACAGCCCACCAGAATTCTTGTAAATCTCAGTCCCGCGCGAGTGCGTAAAGAAGGTGCTCATCTGGATTTGGCGATAGCGATCGCCTTGATGGTGAATTTTGGGTATGTGGATGTTGATCCTAAATTTTTGGAGAAGTTTTGTTTATTGGGCGAGCTATCTTTAATAGGTGAAATCAAGTCAGTGACAGGTGCGCTAGCTCTTGCCATCGAAGCTGATAAGTATAAAATAAAATTTTTAATTGTATCCCCAGCTAACTCAGCAGAAGCCAGCTTGATCACCTTGCTAAAAAACAAACAAATAGAAGTTTTTCAAGCCTCTAATCTTCAAGAAGTAAAAGAATTAATAGAGGAGCTTTATCAGCGTGAAACCCAGTCACCATCACTAGTCCAATCCAAGATTCCCAAGTGTTCTATAAAAGCCGTCGATAAAAAACAAATCAAATTTAGGCACTCAAGCCCGCTAGATTTGAGTGATGTGGTCGGACAAGAGCACGCCAAAAGAGGCTTGGAGATTGCCGCGGCGGGCAGTCATCACTTACTGATGATAGGACCGCCGGGTTGCGGTAAATCTATGCTCGCCAAAAGATTTATTAGTCTTATTCCAGAATTAAGCTTCGAAAAGGCTTTAGAGACCACCAAAATCTATAGTGTAGCTGGTCTTGTCAAAACTGAAATCAGCTTCGATCCTCCGCTCAGAGCGCCTCATCATAGTGCTAGTGCGACGTCTTTGGTTGGAGGTGGCTTGCCGATTAGACCTGGTGAAGTGAGCTTGGCTAATAATGGAGTTTTGTTTTTAGATGAGCTGACGGAATTCGGGAAGTTTACTATCGAACAATTACGCCAAGTATTAGAAAATAAAGAAATCACTCTTAATCGTATCCATCAGAGCATTACTTACCCTGCTGATTTTATAATGATAGCGGCTTGCAATCCCTGTCCCTGCGGGCATTTGGGAGATCGCACCAAGCAGTGTCAATGCTCGCCTCAGCAAATAAAAAATTATTTAGGTAAATTATCAGGACCCTTACTGGATCGTATAGATATCCATATCGAGATGACTAGATTAGATTCTGCCGAAATCAAGACTCTCTCTAGAAGATATACTTCTCAGGCAAGCTCAGATCCTAAGCCTGAATCCCAGTCTGCAAGCATAAAAGCGCGAATTTTATCAGCCCAAAAATTCTCAGCGAGTGAATCTCTTGGTTATAAGCTCGATAAAGATGCTCTTGAATTACTGGATTCTTCAGTCCTGAACCTCAAGCTATCAGCTCGCGCCCACCAAAAAATCGTCCGCATCGCCCGCACCATCGCTAATCTAGCTCAGTCCCCGATTATACTTGCCGAGCATCTAGCCGAAGCTCTGCAGTTTAGGTCTGTTAACTGGGATTCATTTGGGGGTTAGAAGCTTGGGATTGCAAAATAGACCAGATGTTATCAATCAATAATCCTTTAACATCTTGAAGCTGTTTTGTTTGACGAGGGAAATGTAATTTGCAAATTTTATAAGCTTCAATTAGATAATTTTTTGCTATTAACATATCTTCAAAAGAATCTTTTCCTTGGTTTTCTGCTAATGATAATCTAGTACTTAGAGCTTTTTGGGGAGTTAATGATTGAGTGGGATTAGAAGGATTTGCTAATAAGAAACCCTGAACATCTTGAGATATATGTTTATCGATTTGAGAGATTAATTCATCAAACATAGATGTGACTTTTTCACGGGTTACTAATGAATTATCGCTATTGCGAACAAAAAACATTGGCTCATGTGGATTATCAGGAATTCCGCTTAGTATATTAAATTTTTCAGCAAAGCCTTGATAGTCTGGATGTTTTTTTAACACTTTAGCTCCAACAAGATTTTCATCAAAAAGATAATGATCACAGAGAGCACCAATTAACCATGATTTTTGATCTGCAGTAAGACTTTTAACTCCTAAATATTCTAGTAACTTTTCTTCAGTGCCATTATGCTTATGAAAAAAGCCTTGTGCAGCTTTTACAAACTTTACGTGAGCTTCATTAGTCTCGAGACTATTTTTTTGTTCATATGCTGTTACAGCGTATTCTTCGTCTCTTCTAATATTTTCTTCTATATCGGTTTGATCACGATTTCCTAACCACTCTATTTCGTTCATATCGTGGCCAGAAGCAACTTTAGCAAAAGCGTCACGCCATGAGTAATATTGTGATGCAAGCCTAGAATTTGAAAGTATTTGTTTGAGTGTCTGTTGGTTTATGGTCCGGTTTTTTTTAAACAGAGAGTTTGGTTGGCTTATTTTAAAGAAGGAAGGGCCATCATTAGTCCTAATTAAGCATCGTTGTTGAAAATCATCATTGGATAGGGTTGGTTTTTGGGCTAGTTGTCGAGCTTGTTGGCGTGTCATTGGGTTTTTCCCAGTAACTAACTGACCTTCGGTTAAAACAGGGTTTTGTCCAAATATTCTAAGGAGTTTTGGATCAATACCAATACCAGGAAGTGTTTGTGTTTCAGTCATTTCTTAATACCTTCAATCACTTATCTTAGCAAACTTGGACGTTCTTGTCAATACCCAATCAAAAATCACTTATATTCCACTTCAAACACTGTCTAAAGCTCCAAAAAGAAGCCTATTGTATGATTTATTTACAAAAATGCCCCCACCTCTCACAATCCAAGAAATTTATCAAGAGCTAAAAAACTCTCTGGTCGGACCTGAAGCCGAGCAAGAGGCGAGGATAATTTTACAGCACGTTCTTAATCTTGAGTCTCAGGAGCTGATTAGCTACGCTGATAACGCCATCACCAAAAGCCAGTGCAAAAAAATTTACGAGATAAGAGATAAGCGAAACACAGAAAAAATCCCCTTGGCATATTTGTTAGAAGAGGCTCCCTTCGGGCATCTCAGGCTTTTTGTGAATAGTGATGTCTTGATTCCGCGCCCCGAGACTGAATTGCTTGTAAAACTTGTTTTAGATGAAATAAAAGAAAGAAAAATTCATCATCCTACGATTTTGGATTTGTGTACGGGGTCGGGCTGTATCGCCATATCGCTAAAAACCGCTCTGCCAGCGGCTCGTATTTATGCTTCTGACATCTCCAAAAACGCTCTTAATGTCGCGGGTATAAACGCTAAGCGGTATAATGCCGAAATAGAATTTGTTCTGGGAGATTACTTGGATCCCTTCTTAGGTAAAACCCAGTCACCGATTGCGATTCCAGTCATGCACGGCAAGCCACCATATTTTGATGTTATCGTTTCTAACCCGCCCTATGTCAGCGCTGATGATTATGCTAAGTTAGAGCCGGAGCTTTATCATGAGCCCAAACACGCTCTGGTAGGCTTCCCGTACAAGCTAATCGCGCGAGATATAAAACCGCTCCTGAAGCCAGGAGGGTTTTTTGCTTGTGAATTCGGGCAAGGACAAGAAAACCAACTTAGCACAATCTTCCCAAAAGCCACATTCCATAAGGATTTGGAGGGGAATTTTAGATTTCTTACTTCCACTTTATAGAACAGCCCGCGCTTGGAACGGGACTAAAACTCAAGTGATCTTGGGTCATTAATTCGCTAAGGGCTTTTTTTAGATCTTCGAATCTCGCGTGATACGCAAGCTTATAGCCATCGGGATGTTTTTTGTAGGCGTAAATATCTGGCGTACAGACCGCTCCAAACGCCTTTGCGATGGCTTGACTCTCGTCGTATAAATAAGGAAACCCTAGCTCATGCTCGCGCGCAAAAATTTTCATATTCGCAGGGCTATCTTCTTCTCGGTAATCAGGGTCATTAGCCGAAATAGCGACGAACTGCACTCTGGGATTCAGTTCCTGAGCGAGTTTGGCGAAGTCTTTTATGATGCGGATCACATAAGGACAGTGGTTACAAATAAAAGCTATCACTACAAGATCTTGAGTAAGATCGCGACTACCGTAATTAGTGCCGCTAATGGTATCAGGTAGATCAAACTCAGTCAGCCCAGTCCCCAAGCTGATTTCACAAGAGTTAAGTAGTACCATAAAATCTCCTTTTATAAAATTCCGACAAGCTCATTAAATAATTGAAAAGCAAGATTTATAAATATGAAGCTCAAAGCCAATGGCAATAACATATACAGAATTACGCACTTAGATTTTTTGATTTTGCAAACAGAACTCAGCGCGACTAAATTTAGATTAAAAACCCAGATCATAATGGCGATATCAAAAACCTGAGTCAGCCACGGCATTTGATCGAGGTATAAACCTGACGGCGCCAAAAAAATCATTGGTAAATTTGCAAAAGCTAGTAAGCACAAAAGCTTGGGATAATCTTGCCTGGATAAAACAAATACATAAGCAGATAAAAAAATCAAAGTCGTCAAAAACAGCCAATTTACAAAGGATCCTACTAAGACCCCGAGATCAAAGCCTTTGCTGATAAGGTTTACCAAGGCAAGTAAGATTAATGACTGCACTAGGAGCCGTGAGTTATAATTTTCATTTAGATCACTAAAAGTCTCTTTGGGTCTAAAAAGCACACCATATATATTTTGAAAAACGCTCAGCACAGTTATAAACTTATCCTCGATATTGGTAACTCTCAGACTAAATATCATCTTATTACCAACACTAATTTTACCTTATACTCTCTCAGCGCGCTCAAAGAGCGGCTTTTGGGCTTAGAGCAAATCGATA
>JBILGG010000095.1:0-5545 GCA_044351165.1 Candidatus Caenarcanales bacterium
ATTAGATTGTAAAAAGCTTCTAGTTAACGATTATTTTTTTTGCTTAGAAAAAAAATAATCGATCCAAAAAAAGCAAAGACAAGGAAAATGCTTCCAAAAATAACAAATATATAATTCTCATAAATAATATTATTGATTGTTTGTAACATGATTTTTATCTCCAAAATATTCGCTAATGTAAAGGGCGAAAGTTAACGGTATAAACCCCAAAAAGAAAATTAAGAGTGTAAGAAAATATGAGTACGAAGGTATTGAACTTCCTCCCAAAATATATTTTAGCATTAGAATTCCGTGAGGGCTCCAAAGGGCAGTTGAAAAGAAAAACAGGGCATTCATCAACAGGTTTTTAGTCTCATTTTTCATTTATTGAAATGATAAACAAAAATATTCAAATATAAAAGGGGTCAAGGTGTCTTTAAATGGTTAAGAACAGATTCGCTCAATTTTATTTCGAGTAAAGGGCGCAAGTGGAATTTTTGTTTAGCGGATTTCGCCTCAAAACTTCTTTTTTCAGCGAATCCTTAAGCAATAACTTTGTTATGGCACATCTTAATCACAGCATTCACACATTGAGTAATTCCTTGCTCAAGCTCCGAAAGTTTAGAATTACCATGCATATATGCTGGGCTTGAAACGATTTTGTTCGCTTCATCGCAAATCGCTGAGCTAGTCGGGCAGGATTTCCACTTTACTCCGATCGCAGTTAGGCTAGAGTTGGCTTCTGGAGCGGTTCCTAGAGTCAGCACAATATCAGGGTTTTTATCAGCAAGCGCAAGTGCGACCAAAGCTGGTGCGATGCAGATCGCTCCGATAGGTTTTTTTAGATCATAAGCTTCGTTGATGATGCGATTAGTTTCAGGCTCGATACTTGCATCTGCTCCATCAAAAGCAAACGAGCAAAGGTTTTTAGCCACTCCAAAGCCACCAGGTAAAACCAGAGCGTCATAATCCTTCATCGATACTTCAGCTAGATCCAAAATCTTGCCGCGGGCGATGCGAGCAGATTCCACCATGATGTTTCTGGTTTCGTTAAGTATACTATCATCAATAAAATTTAGAACGTGTTTTTGGTTTTTATTGGGGGCGGCGCATTGATACTTCGCTCCAGCCTTATCTATCGCCAGTAGAGTCAAGACTGACTCGTGGATTTCAGCTCCGTCTTTGGCTCCGCATCCTGCTAACACTACAAGAATATTTTTCATACTATAATTTTAGCAAATGGACAATTCCTTGTTTACCATCCAGCTGATCAGTTCTTTTTTATTAGGCGGACTGGTAGTCGCTCTCCAGGCTTGGCTCGCCGAGAAGGTCCCCCACAAATTTTCTGGATTGGTGATTTCGGCGCCTTCGACTATAGTGGTGAATTTTTTCTTTTTGGGCTTAGTGCTAAGTGCCGAGGGCTTTGATCAGGTCTTACCCATGATACCAGCTCCTTTGGGAGTCTCATTTGGATTGATTTTTAGCTATATTGTTTCTGCTAATTTTTTTACAAGATTCATAAAAAACAAAATTATATCCATCTTGCTCTCTTGCTTGGTATCGCTTACGATCTGGTCCCTGGGCGCGTTTCCGCTTGTTATTTTTGGACTGGATAGTTTTAGTGTATCGATGATGATTTATGTGGTATCAATAATGTTATTTCAATATTTTATAATAAGCTTCAAGCTCCCAAAATCAGTCGCTGACACGTTTCCAGTCGGTAATAAGCATATATTTCCAAAAGCTATTTTTTCTGGTTCTATGGTGATGATAACAGTTCTAATTGCTAAAACTTCGGGTCCTACTCTGGGCGCGCTGATGTCGATGTTTCCGACTGCGTATCTTTGCTTGATGATAATTATTCACTACAGTTATGGAAGTAAAATTTTGCCAAATTATTTTGCTAATAGCGCGCTTGGGTCTTTGGCCCTTATCGTTTATGCGCTTTTGGCTGATTATTGCTTCCCGCGCTATGGCGTGGTTTCAGGTACAGCGATATGTTTTATCTTAAGCGCTTTTGTTTCTTTTCTTTTAGCAAAATTCGAGTCTAAATTTAAAATCTTTTGGGAATAATATAATTAATATATGGACTTAAATAAATTTACTCGTAATACGCAATTGGCTATTATGAATAGCAAAGAAATACTTAAGGGTCTGGATCATGCCGTGGTCGAGCCTGAACATATTCTTTCTGCTGTTTTATTGCTTGATGAGCTGAAACACTCTCACCTGGCTAAAATTTTTGATTCTCTAAAAATCAACTCCCAAGCTCTAAGTGATCTTATCAAGCAAGAGTTAAAGTCTCGCCCCAAAGCCAGCCCCAGCATGGTGGCTCAAGCTCAGGAGCAATTGAGCATTTCACCTGCTACCCAAGATTTTTTGAATAAATCTCTTAAGTACGCGCAAGAATTTGGTGATGATTATGTCTCGCTTGAGCACTTGTTTTTGGCGGGTTTCGATAATAAAAATTTAGCCAAAATTTTTGAAAAAATTTCTATGAGTAGAGAAGCTTTCAAAAAAGCTATCCTCGATGTTCGCAAAGGTCAGAGAGTCACCAATGACAATCCAGAAGCGACTTTGGACTCGCTGAAAAAATTCGGTAAGGATCTTACCGAGATCGCCGCTACTGGTAAGCTCGATCCTGTTATTGGGCGAGATGAAGAAATTAGACGTGTGATTCAGGTCCTGTCGCGTCGCCGTAAAAACAATCCTGTACTAGTAGGTCCGCCTGGCGTGGGCAAAACAGCGATCGCAGAAGGGCTCGCCCAAAGGATAGTAAACAAAGACGTCCCTGAAGGTTTACGCGATAAAAAAGTAATTGAGCTGGATATGGGTGCTTTAGTCGCGGGAGCTAAGTTTAGAGGTGAGTTTGAAGAGAGATTAAAAGCCGTGCTTAAAGAAGTGCAGTCCAGCGAAGGGCAGATTATTCTTTTTATTGATGAGCTTCATACTGTCGTAGGAGCCGGTGCCACAGAGGGTTCTATGGATGCAGGTAATTTGCTCAAGCCAGCACTTGCGCGCGGTGAGTTGCATTGTATCGGTGCTACTACTATTGATGAGTACCGTAAGTATATAGAGAAGGACTCAGCGCTTGAGCGCCGTTTCCAGATGGTGATGGTAGATGAGCCGACTGTTGACGAGACTATTTCGATTTTGCGTGGACTAAAAGAAAAATATGAAGCGCATCATGGAGTGAGAATTAAGGATAACGCTATTGTCGCCGCGGCAAAACTTTCTTATCGATATATTAGTGATAGATTTTTGCCGGATAAGGCGATCGACTTGATTGATGAAGCTACAGCTAAAGTGCGCGTGGAGATTGATTCTTCGCCCCAAGAGCTCGACGCTCTTGATAGAAAAATCATGCAATTAAAAATCGAGCGTGAGGCTCTAAAATCCGAATCTGAAAACGGCGATAATAAAGAAAGGCTAGAAAAGATCGAAGCTGAATTGCTAGATCTCAATCATAAAGCTGAAGCGCTCAGAGCGCAGTGGCAAGCTGAAAAAACTGCTATCGGCGGAGTAAAAGAAATCAAGCAAAAAATATCATCCACAAAAATCCAAATCGAAGATGCCGAAAGAAAAGCAGACCTTCAAAGAGCGGCTGAGTTGAAGTTTGGGGTTCTTTTAGATTTAGAGAAACAGCTTAAGTCCGCTGAAACCCAGTCTAAGACAGCATCTAAGACCTTGCTAAAAGAAGAGATCGACGAAGCTGAAATCGCAGAGATCGTCTCTAAGTGGACAGGTATACCAGTAACCAAGCTGTTAAAAGAAGAGTCTCATAAGCTACTACATCTAGAAGATGAGCTCCATAAGCGAGTTATAGGGCAGGATCTAGCGGTAAAAGCTGTAGCTGAAGCTGTGAAACGCTCAAGAGCAGGGCTTTCTAATCCTAATCGACCAATTGGATCTTTTATGTTTTTGGGACCGACTGGTGTCGGTAAAACTGAGCTAGCTAAAGCCTTGGCGGTGTCTTTGTTTGATAACGACTCAGCGATAGTCCGAATCGATATGTCTGAATATCAAGAAGAACATACCGTTGCAAGATTGATTGGCGCGCCTCCTGGATATGTGGGCTACGAAGAAGGCGGTCAGCTTACCGAGGCTGTAAGGCGCAAACCCTATTCAATAGTGCTTTTCGATGAGTTTGAAAAAGCGCATCCGGATGTCAGTAATATTCTTTTGCAGATTTTAGATGAGGGACATTTGACAGACGGTAAAGGTAAGCGAGTCGATTTTAAAAACACCATAATTATTATGACTTCAAATTTTGGAAGTCAGTTTATTATCGACCAACAGCTCTCTGGCGGACTTAATGCTGGTAACCTTGAATCCGAGTCAGCGATTAGTTCTCAAGAGAGACTAAAAGAAGAATTAATGGTGATGATGAAGGAGCATTTCCGTCCTGAGTTCCTTAATCGTATCGATGATATAGTCGTGTTCCAGCCTCTGCAAGTGGGACAGATGAAGCACATCGTCCAGATCCAGATGAAGGGTCTAAAAGAAAGACTAAAAGAAAGAAAAATCGATCTAGAGCTCACTGATTATGCTGTCGAGCAATTAGGAATTATTGGCTATGATCCTAGTTACGGCGCAAGACCAGTAAAACGCATCATCCAACAAAAAATCGAGAACCCGCTTGCTAACATGATCCTAGCTGGTCAGCTTCCGGAAAACTCGATTGCAATGGTGGATTATGACGAAGAGTTTCGATTTAGCGTAAAGCAAAAACAGCAGATACAGGCTTAGGCTAACTCTCACTTTTCCAAATCAAATAATTATTAACAGCAAGCACATCAAGACCGCTTTTAAAGAAGGTGTTTAGGGCGTTATTGCAGGTAGTAACTATTGGCTCGCCCCTTAAGTTAAATGAAGTATTGATCAGCACTGGGATTCCGGTGATGTTTTCGTACTCTTTAAGCAGGTTGTAAAACTTTTCATTGGTCTCGGGGTTTACTGTTTGCACTCGTCCAGAGCCGTCTACGTGAGTAATAGCTTCTAGCTTATCTGCTTGCTTGACTTGGCAGGTGGCTAGCATATATTTATAGGCGCTTGTCTGAGTGCTATGGTTTAAGTCAAAATATTCTTCGGCTTTTTGCTCGATCACAGCGGGCGCAAAAGGTCTAAAAGCCTCTCTGAACTTGATCTTGAGGTTAACGGTATCGCGCATGCTGGCTTTCGAAGCTGATGCTATTATGCTTCGCGCTCCCAGAGATCTAGGTCCCCACTCAAATCTTCCTTGGCACCAGCCGATAACTTTTTCTTGGCTAAGGATTGCTGCTAGCTCTTTTAGTAGATCATCAAAGTTTTCGAATTTCTTGTAGTTGGTGATGCCGCGAGTTTTGATCTCAGCTTCTATCTCCGCGTCATCAATCTCTGAGCCCCAGTAAGGATGACTAAAGCCAGAATCGATCTTAGGATTGTTGAGATAAATATTATAAGCGTAAAAAGCCGCTCCCAGAGCGCCCCCAGCGTCACCTGCTGCTGGCTGAATAAATACATTTTGGAAATCTAGCTCTCTTAAAATTCTTTCGTTAGCGACACAATTTAGAGCGACTCCGCCAGC
>JBILGG010000044.1:0-7630 GCA_044351165.1 Candidatus Caenarcanales bacterium
ATGATTTAACCATTAAATTAGTACAAATTATGAACACCACAATAAACCACTTTAAAACCTAAGGCATAGTAAAAAGAGCTGAACACTATAACCACAAAACATATTTTGAGCTTGATGGATATTCTTTAGAGAATTGTATATTGCTATCTCCTTGAAGTAATGTTAAAAGATTAGTTATATGGCCACTCCAAAAATTTGTTTGTGGATAAAGACTTTTATTTATCAAATTATTTTTAGGAAGAGGATTTAGCTTCATAAAAATAGCCTCCTTTTCTGTTTCATTTAATATCTTTTTTAGAATCCCTGAGATGGAAGTTGAGGCATTACGAGGATTTTTTAGTGATGTTTCAATGAATTGTTCATCAAATCTGTGTATCCTGTCTCCGAGAGAATAAAGATCTATGTTTACTTTAATAGGAGAGTTTTTCATCATACTTAGTCTTAATAAATAAACTAGATAATATAATTTGCCTGGTATAGTGGCGATGGAATGAATATTTACTAACACTGTAATTGTGTGAGTTGCTCTAGACCTAGAATTGGTATCAGTAAAAACTTTAATTACTGGTGGTTTACTCGGATCATTCCTTGCTGTTGCCTTCGAATCAATATGTCGCAAGTCATCTCCGGCCTGATATTCCTTGTTACTATGAAACTCTCCTGAATTGGTGCGTCGGTTTGAAGAAAATTTTCCATCTTCTAAGCCCTTAGTACTATTATCGTTTTGATTGATTGAGTCAGATATAGATTGCAATTTTTTATATTCACTAATATCAGTACTTACAAGTTCATCGACCAGGTTAGGTATATTATCGTGAAATTCTTTTCTTAGAGTTTCTGACTCAAAATGTTTGCGAATTAAAGCTAAGGCATTAGATCTCGTTAAACCCTCCTCTGCAATTAGCTCTAAATCAGTAATAATTTGTTTCCATAGTGGTTTGTAGGTTGGAATGATCTTGGCGGCATATTCGGCAAAGGGTGCGATGACCTTGGCTAATTGGGTCTTGGGTATTGCAACCCTGCGACTATTTGTTAATTGAGATAAAGAATTAGAAATTAAATCTAAACTGTCATTGTTTATCAAGCCGTATCCCTTAGACAGTAGTCCAGAGATTTCTTCTTGAGATTTATCTGTAACTTTCTTGGTCCATAAGCGATGCATTCCTAAAGGAATTACCGTTACTGGTTTAAACAATACTCTAGAACCTTCAATAGGAATGGTAGTAATAAAATGTATTGTGTCAGCGAGCCTATTGTTGGATTTAAATAGATAATAATCTTTCTTAAGTTTCTCAAATCTTTTCTTTCCGCCAAGCACAAAGGAGCCCGTACCTATTGCAGATAAAATGCCTAATATTCCAAAGAAACCCAACATAAGAGAAGACATAGGATCTAGCTCACTAGATTTATCAAGAACCCTATCTAGATATGACTTAGCGATATCGCCATGATATTGTTCGTCAATAGTATTTGGGTTATTAGGGTCTAGCTCACTAGATTTATCAAGAACCCTATCTTCATATGGCTTAGCGATATCGCTATAATATTTTTCGTCACTAGTATTTGGGTTATTTTTGATAATAAATTGTTTATAATAAGGATCTTCTAAGATATTTTTAAGCTTGTTACTAAAGTCTGTCATTAATTTATCTCTAGCATTTTGACTCTTAGCAGTAGTAATTTGATTAACAATAGTTTTTAGCGATTCAAGATCTTCTGGCTTGAATGATGAATCGGGCATTATATAAGCGGCTTGGACTGGACTAGTGGTCTCAAAATCTATTATTTGATTACCATCTTGATACATAAAGCGTGAATGAGCATCACTAGAATAAACTTTTCTGTTATTATCTTCATCTAAATAGCCATGTCCTACTCCACATGCCAAATTTCCTTGTAATAGCCAAGCCAAATGCTCACTTAACATATCACAATCGCCTATTTTCAAAAAACTAAGATTGCGTTCTTGTGTACCTGGCATTTCATCGATTAATCTTTGTATCTCAGAACTGATCATGTAAGTAAAATTGCCCAAGTAATTCTTGGCTTGTTCTGGAGAAAACTTGCCAGATTGAGTGGTCTCAAGTAATTTCTGGGCAGGATCTGAAACTTCTGGAGGTGTAAAACTTATGTTTTTAGGCAAAGTAGGATTAGTACTGTGACCATGATCAGAGATATTATATGAAATTTCCACATTTTCTAAATCTTCTTTGAGAGTAAGTAAGTTTCCTGATCTTGAAAATGAAGAGGGTTTATTAATCCTAATGCCACCAATACTTGTGACCCCACTAGGGTCAGTTAATAGAAGAATAGTCTCTCCTTCTTTATAGTCGTTTGGTGCTAGGTGAATGGTTTGTAATGTTTCACCCTGATTACTTAAGTTAATGTTAATAGGGTAATTTTTTTTCTCATTACCTTGATAATGAGTTATTTGATTAATCAAAAAAGGATTTTTGCTAGAATTTGGTTCGATTTTGTAAACCAGACCCCCTTGTTTAAGCTCTCCTGGTTGCATACCAGCATTGCCGTTCATATCAGATTTACTAAGGCTGTTAGAAGAATTTAGTTTAGAAGATTGAGCGTTATGGTCATCTTGTTTTTTTGGAGTGTTTTCACTCTCAGGAGATTCTGCGTGGTCAACTTCATTAGTAACATCTTTGGTAGTTTTTCTAGCAATATCGGGTTCTACTGAAATAATAGAATCAGGTAGGACTGTTGACATTAGAGATGCAGTAAGACCGAGTCCTATTTTTGCAAGACCTCTCATGAAATGATTATTGCGAGAAGTTTTTAGATGGTCACGGATTGGCGCGGGATTAACAACAAAACTTAAACGTTCAGAGGAATCTTTTTCAATTTGTTCTTTAACAACTTTGTAATAACCAGTAGAGAGATTTTTATTTGTTTTAAATTCATAGCAGGTAGAAATATTGTTAATTAGAGTTGTTAATTTATCTGCAAGTTTGTTTAATTGGCATCGAACTAGTACGGGTACAGTGCCGGAATGTGAATTAAATTCCTTTAACCAATTATTAAAATCAATTAATTTCTTAAAGTTTATTTTTCTTTGTGCATCGTCTACTTTGCTCAATGTAGGATCAGTTCCTAGATACTCTAAAATTTTAACGACATCCATATCATCCATTTTTTGCAAAATCTGTTCATAAGTACGAGGTAAAAGAAACCTGATCATCGAGAGGTCTAGATCCATATCTTCTAAGGCAGTTTTCATCAAAGGGAGATTACCTTTTTTTACTGTATTAAGTCTCTGATAACCCTTGTAAGCCATATCTATTGTTTCTTCTAAGTTTGTGATATGGAGAAGTAGTTGCTTGCCATCAACACCCTTGCTACGTTCTGTAATTTTTTGCTTTATTTTTTGTAGAGTTTTTGGATTTTTCAGGTTCAGCAAAATGTAATCACATGCTTCTTTAAACAAAGGGGCTTTGGTGCTCACACTAGATTTTAATTTTTCTAAAAAAGATATAAGTTCTTGTTTCTTTTGGCCTCTCAGTGATTTACGATGACCAAAACTTGTGACCTTATCAAGGCTGATAATTAAATTACTCAGATTCATACGCCTTAGCTATACAAAGTTATTTAAATGAATTTTTAGATGCCCTTTTTTGGGGGTATTTACTCAGAAAAGTCCATTTAATGCCGCAACGCTCTCTAATACACGGATATGATTGAGAACATCTGCTAAAAAATGTCAGTTTTGAATATTCTATAATCAAGCTTATTGATTTTTTGAAAGAAATGGTGGATGGTGAGGATTAACATAAAGACTATTATTCCCAGTAGAAAAGCTACCCGAAACTATTTAAAAGGAGATAACGATGAACTTAGATGACTATGAAAAAGAAATTTTGGAGGCTTACGAAAACGATGAGTTAGTCCGCTGTGATTCACTCGAAAAAGAAATCGCCCTCGCCAAGCAAGCCGCTTACTCGTATTTTTCCAAGGACGCCAGAATCAATATTCGGCTCTCTAGCGCGGACTTAAATATCCTAAAAAAGCTCGCGGCAAGGGAAGGGCTGGCTTATCAAAGCTATATAGCAAGCCTCTTACACAAATACGCAAGTGGTAATTTGTGATGCTCAGGCAGGTGTATCAGTCTTGCAACCAAAAAGCGCCATCTCCACTTGCCTCGCGCAGAGATAATAAAGGGCTTTAATAATATTGACTGTTTTCTTGCCAGTGCCATCTAGATCCACTTCCAAATTAACATGTCGCATTGGGCAGCCTCGTCCTTCTTGAGAAGATTGATGGACCCTATTGATCAAATCTCTATGCTTTTCGGGATCTTTAAATGTTATTTTTCTACCCTCGGCGTTAAAATCTAATTGGTTAGTTCCAAAAGCAAAAAGAACCCTATCATCTTGACCCGATAATCTACTTATTGTATAAATCAAAGTAGCCATGGGATCAATAAGGTTTTTAAAGGCTGTTCTAGTTAGATTTTTGTTATCTAATAGGTGATTAAGAGTTCGAAAAAGTCCATCAGAAAATCTATAGAGAGCGTCAAAAACACCCAAATGATTATTTGGTAGACACTTTAGTACATTTTCGCATTCACTGAAGCAAATTTGATGGATAGCATATATATCACAAGAAGTTCTATCTGAAAAATCACATAGTCTATATTTTTCTGTATTAGTTATTACAAAATTCTCTAAAGTTTCTTTAACTCGATCAGAAAATCGTTTATGATCGA
This sequence comes from Candidatus Caenarcanales bacterium, assembly GCA_044351165.1. GTDB lineage: Bacteria > Cyanobacteriota > Vampirovibrionia > LMEP-6097 > LMEP-6097 > JBEAYS01. The sequence continues at coordinate 4,718 of JBILGG010000044.1, forward strand.
ATGGTGGAGTAGTGAGGTTCATCTACTTATTAAAATAACACTCCCTGTCACCACTTATCAATACTAAAAACCTTATTGCAACAACATTACAATTAGCCCCAATAAAAACCTTGATAATTCAGAATTCACAACAAATCTAATTGTAACAATATTACAATTAGCCCTGGATAAGATTAAGGGCATTTTGGTAATCCTCATAAGTGTCTATACATATAGGGGCGGATTTGGCGGGGAGCATGGTAATCTTGAAACCATTTTCAAGCGCGCGGAGCTGTTCGAGTTTTTCTTGTCTCTCTAAAATGCTCTCAGGGAGACGGCTGAGGGCTAGTAAGATTTCTTTTTTGTAGGCGTAGAGTCCGATATGTTTTTTATATGGCTCTCTAGGAGCGGGGTTCAGCGGGCCGCGCAGGTAAGGGATAGGCAAGCGAGAAAAATACAGCGCTTGAGAATTGAGATCGGTGACCACCTTTACGTTATTAGGGTTATTGATCTGGTCGGGCTGGTCGATGTAATGATAAAGGCTAGCGATCTGGGCGAGCGGGTTATGGAGAAAAACCTCTATTGCTGAGTCGATGTCATCAGGATTAATAAAGGGCTCATCACCCTGGACATTAACTACGATCTGCCAATCATGCGCCCTATCAGCAAGTTCAGCGATACGATCAGTACCAGAGACATGATCAGCAGAAGTCATAAAAACCTCTCCCTGGAAGGATTTGACGAGATCAAAAATTTCTTGGCTATCAGTCGCCACACAAACCTTAGTAGCGAGCTTACTTTTGGAAGCCTGACGGTAAGTGGATTCTAGTATAGAGCGCCCGCCTAAATCAAGAAGTAATTTTTTCTCGAGGCGAGTGGATGCTAATCTAGCTGGTATAACAATTACAATCACAGACTAAAATCTAGAGTGTTCTAGAACCTTATCAGCTCCGTAAAATTCATCAGCAGGGATTTTTTCTATCAAGCTAAAGAGAAGTTTTCTGAGGTTTTCGATGTTTTGACCGAAGACCTTGATGACCTCAGAGTGGCTCACCGGCGCTGTTCCAGTGTGCACGCCAGAATCATAATCCGTAATTAGAGAAATATTTACGCAAGCCATTCCTGCTTCGCGAACGAGATGAGCTTCTGGGTATTGAGTCATGTTAATGATTTGCCAGCCCATCTTGTGGAACCACTCAGACTCTGCTTTTGAGGAGAAGCGCGGACCATTGATAACGACGATAGTGCCGCCGTCATGGACTTTAATGTTATTTTCTTTTGCCGCCAAAAGCGCTAGCTGACGGAGTTCTGGAGTGTAAGGCTCAGCTGGTGACACGTGAGTAGCGATAGGACCATCAAAAAAAGTATCCTCGCGACCCTTGGTGCGGTCCACCCACTGATCAGCGATAGCAAAATCGCCAGGCGCGTATTCTTTTTGGAGTGAGCCTGCCGCGCAAGGACAAATCACAGACGAACAGCCCAGCTCCTTAAAAGCCCATACATTGGCTCTGTAATTGATTTTGTGCGGGGGGATGCGGTGGTGTCTATCGTGCCTTGGCAAAAAAGCGACTTTTTTACCAGCGTGCTCACCAATAAAGATATTGTCTGAGGGCGCGCCGTAAGGGGTTTCTACCGTTACTTCCTTAACATCTTTGAGAAAAGAGTAAAGACCACTTCCGCCAAAAATTCCTATATCTGCTTGCTTATTTTTTGCCATAACGGGGCAATTTTAGCACAGCCAGAGCGGTAAACAACTGTGATTAATTTTTTAATAAAGAGATTTCCGCAAAAACTTGATTTATGAGTAAAAAAATTAATATAATTACCAAATATGCGCAATTACGAATTATTTCTTATTCTCAAACCTAAAAAGGACGAGGCCACCGCTCAAAAATCTATTAGAGAAGTGGAAGCAGTCCTTAATAAATACGGTGCTAAACTGGTCAAAAACCATGGCGGTTCTAATTTTAGATTAGGTCATCCTATCGATAAAAGAATGGATAGTTTTCAAGCGACTTTAGAAATTGAAGTTAAGCCAGAAGACGTAGCAGAATTAAGAAGACAACTTATACTTGTCGATGAAATACTTCGCTTTAATATTTTTGCTCTTAACGCCGCTTAAAACCAAAAGGAAATTCAATGTCATTTAGTTCTGTAACCCTGTCAGGCACTATAAAAACTGACGCCCAACAACGTTTTACTCCGAATAATACTTCTGTTATTACTGTCATGCTGAACGTTCTTCGCTACGACAATAAAGCTAAGCAAGAAAAATCTTACCCAGTAAAAGTAAATCTCTGGGGAGATAGCTACACAGATATGCTCCCTGACCTTAAAGCTGGGACTCGCGTGGTGGTCTCTGGCAGACTCCAAATCGATCAGTTTAATAATAAAGAAGGCAAGCCTGTTAGAATTCTTGTCGTAGAAGCCTCTAGAATTAACCTTCTTGAGGAGATCGCTAATACCATTAACTATTCAGAGCTGATGGATTCCGGTCTGGATATGGATTTGAGCTCAGAGAATTCTCTGGATCGCACTGATGCTTTTGCTGATCAAGAAGTGCCGTTCTAGGGATTACTAGATAGCGATGAAGGTAATCGGTCTTATTGGTGGTATGAGCTGTGAATCATCAGCTGAGTACTACAGGGGTATTAATAAAGCTATTCAAGCTCATCTAGGCGGTTTGAGCTCTGCTAAATTAATCCTAAATAGTCTAAATTTTCAAGAGATCTACGAACTTCAAAAATCAGGTAATTGGACCAGGCTACAAGAAATCATTATTCAAGCAGGACAGAGCCTTGAGCGAGCTGGAGCTGATTGTGTCTTAATCTGCACAAACCTAATGCACAAGTACGCAAGCGAGCTCAAAAAAAATATTTCAATTCCACTTATTCATATCGCAGAAGCTTCAGGAGAGCTCATGCAGGCTCAAGG